>CAYYGF010000012.1:0-21450 GCA_964471315.1 uncultured Oscillospiraceae bacterium
ATGTAGTCCCGCTGAACAGCAGTAATGGTGGGGTTCTTGTTGGAATTCTCCTGCTTGACCTCCTCGTTGTTGCACTCGATGAGGCTGAGGATGCGGTCATCCGTGGTGTTGGACTGCCGGGCCAGAGAACGGATATAGCGGTAGGTGATGTATTCCTTGGCCACCTCAAAGGCGCCGTGGGCCATGATGGCCTTCTCCACCAGATCCTGGATCTCCTCCACGGAAGGGCTGTGCCCCATCTCCTCACAGGAAATCTGGACGCTCTGAGAAATCCGCTGGATCTGCAGCGGGGTCAAGCGAACCTTTTCCTCCGCTGCGTCATTGGCCTTGGTCACGGCCATCACAATCTTTTCAATGTCAAAAACAACTTCCGCGCCGTTGCGCTTGATAATCTTCATGGGGTTTCCTCCTTGGACTCGATAACCTCTTGCTTTTCTTCGTGCATGGCCTATTATACTATATATTGTGGTTTTGTCAAGTACCAGGTACAAAATATTGTGGGCTCGTTTTCCAGGCGAAAAAGTTTCCTTTTTCGTGCCCCCTTTTCCGGGACGGTGAAAGGCGGGAAAGTACCGATTTCCTTCCAAAGCACAAAAGAAAGGTTTGAAATGCGGTGCGGAATATAGTATAATCACGAAAAGCATTCTTTACATAATTCCGCAGATTCCGGAATGAAAAATGAAAGGAGCCAATTTCATGCAAAAATTTTTCGGCACTTTGCCCTCCGGAGAAGATACCCATTTGTACACCATATCTTGCGGCGGCATCACCGCCGCCGTTACCGATTACGGCGCGGCTCTGGTGCAGCTGCTGGTTCCCGACCGGGACGGCAATCTTTCGGACGTGGTACTGGGCTATGATGACTGCAATGGCTACCGCCTGGGCAGCGCCTGTTTGGGGGGCACCGTAGGCCGCAGCGCAAACCGGCTGAAAAACGCCTGCTTCGTTCTGGGCCGCAAAACCTACGCGCTGTCCCCCAACGAAGGCGTTAACAATCTGCACTCCGGCCCCGACTCCTATTACAAGCGTCTGTGGCAGGTACTGTCCCACACGGAAAGCGCCGTTACCTTGACCCTGCACAGCCCCAATGGCGACCAGGGTTTCCCCGGCGACGCGGACATTCAGGTATGCTACCGCCTGGATAAAAACGGAGGGCTGCATATCACCTATGACGCCGTCAGCAATCAAGACACGGTATTCAATCTGACCAACCACAGCTATTTTAACCTGGCCGGACACGAAAAAACCGACGCCGCTATGGAGCAGGTGCTTTCTCTGCCAGGCCGGTTCTTCAATCCCGATGATGCCCAGAACATCCCCACCGGGGAGCTGCGGCCGGTGGAGGGAACCCCCATGGATTTCCGCAGCCCCAAGCCCATTGGCCAGGACATTGGCCTGGACTACGAGCCGCTGCATTTACAGGGCGGATTCGACCACAACTGGGAGGTTTTCTGCAATCCCTGCGCCACCCTGTCTGATCCCAGTTCCGGGCGGAGCATGTCCGTCACCACCGACTGTCCCGGTATTCAGGTCTATGCGGGCAATTTCCTGGACGAAACCGGAAAGGGCAGCGTGTACTACGGCAAACGCTCCGGTGTGGCTCTGGAAACCCAGTTCTACCCCGATGCCCTGCACCACCCCGAATGGCCCCAGCCCATTACCAAAGCCGGGGAAAAATACCACAGCGAAACCGTATACCGGTTCTTTTGCGTGTAGAATGTGGAGTTAGGAGTGTGGAGTGAAACGTGAGAAGGGAAAACAACTCCTCACTCCACACTCTGCACTGCAAACTCCACACTCTCCATGCACTTCCCGTGTCCGGGCGCATAAACTGTCCTATACGCGTCTTTGCTTATTCTCAACACGGGAGGGAAACCTATGTCAGAGCAAAACACGGACACCCTGCGCTGCGGTTCCGCAGAGCCCCGCCAGGCCATGTCCATCCACACACGGAAGATCACCGATTCCTGTCGGGATAAGGACTGTATTGAGGATCTGCGGGTCTACTTAACCACCGGCTCCCAGGCCATCCTGGACAGCGCCGCCAACGCCCGGGTTCGCTGCGCGGAGTTGCTGTATACTTATATAGATGTAGAGCCCGTGGCTTTCGACCGCAACCATTACTGCATCGACATCACTTTCTACTATCGCATCCTGGCGGATGCCGTGGTCGGCGTATCCCGCCCCGCCACCCTCTACGGTCTGGCGGTATTTTCCAAGCGGGCGGTGCTGTGCGGCGAGGACAGCCGGGCTCACATCTACCGCAGCGATACCCGCATCGGCGAACCCGACGGCCTGACCCGCTACTGTGCCAACCTGCCCACCGCAGTGGTGGAGGTGCTGGATCCCATGGTGCTTTCCTCCAAGGTCAAGGATATCTGCGACTGCGGCGGGGGCGAGTGCCTGACCCAGGTTCCCGCCGCCATCCGGGGGCAGTTTGACGAGGAACTGGTACTTTCCGGCGACCGGCGGCGGCTGTTCGTTACCCTGGGACAGTTCTCCATCGTCCGGCTGGAGCGGGATGCCCAAGTGATGGTGAATGTCCTGGATTACGCCATTCCCTGCAAGGAATGCTGCGACACCCCGGGCAGCGGCGAGGATCCCTGCGAGATGTTCAGCCGCATTCCCTTCCCTGCCACCGAGTTCTCCCCCAGAAACTGCGACGGGACAGAGGAGAAAAATTCCGGCTATCAAACCTGCTAGCAGCATGCTCCCGGACGGAGGAATTCCGCCCGGGAGACTTTTTTGCTTTCCTTCTTGACAATTTGATATCATAGTGATATCATATAGATGTATCCAAAATCTGTCAAAGGAGGAATGTATGATGACAGAGAAAATTTTGACAAAAAACAAAAACGGCATGGTAATGCTGCTGGCTCTGCTTGCCGTCATCATCGTGGGGATCATCGGGTTTTTCTGGTGCATCGACCGGTTCCATGTGGTGCTGGCCATTTTGCTGGGGCTGGCCGTAGTGGCTGCATGCATTATGTTGGCCGGATTAAAGGTGCTGCGGCCCCAGGAAGCCCTGGTGCTGACCCTGTTCGGCCAGTATGTGGGCACCCTAAAAGGCGAAGGATTCTACTGGGTCAACCCCTTCTGCGCGGCAGTCAATCCCGCCGCGGGTACCCAGCTCAACCAGAGCGGCGACGTTAAGTCCACCCGGGCGGCGGAGCCCGGCGGGATGAAGATGTCCCTGAAGATCATGACTCTGAGCAACAACAAGCAGAAGATCAACGACTGTCTGGGCAATCCCGTGGAAATCGGCATTGCCGTGATGTGGCGGGTGGTAGACACCGCCAAGGCCGCCTTCAACGTGGACAACTACAAGGCCTTTTTGTCCTTGCAGTGCGACAGCGCCCTGCGCAACATCGTGCGGCTGTACCCCTATGATTCCGCCCCCAACGTGGACACCACCGGCGACGGCCAGGCCGACGACGGCAGCCTGCGGGGCTCCAGCGAGGTGGTGGCAAAGCGGATCAAGGAGGAAATCCAGTCCCGGGTGGAGGAAGCTGGCCTGGAGATCGTGGATGCCCGGATCACCTATCTCGCCTACGCTCCGGAAATCGCGGCGGTGATGCTCCAGCGCCAGCAGGCCAGCGCCATTGTGGACGCCCGAAAGCTGATTGTGGACGGCGCCGTGGGCATGGTGGAAATGGCCCTGGAGCGGCTGAACGAAAACAATGTGGTGGAGTTGGACGAGGAGCGGAAGGCCGCTATGGTTTCGAACCTCCTGGTGGTTCTGTGCGGCAGCAAGGATGCCCAGCCCATCGTCAACTCCGGTTCCCTGTACTGATATGGCGGCGGCACAGAAGAAGGAAGGCCCCCTGCGCCTTGCCCCGGACAATCAGAAAAAGCAGGTGCCCCTGCGGCTGTCTCCCAAGCTGTACAATGCCCTGGCTGCCTGGGCGGAGGACGATTTCCGCAGCGTCAACGGCCAGATCGAGTATCTGCTGACGGAATGCGTCAAGCAGCGGCAGAAAAACGGCGGTTATGTGTCCACGGAGCTGGACAAACCCCTGGAATTGGACTTTTTGAAGGAGGATTGAGCCTGTGGAGCAACTGCCCTATCTGCTTGCGGTGGTTGGCGTGCTCCTGCTGGTCTGTCTGCTGCGTCAGATCCCCTATCGGAAGCGCAGAGGGCCGACGCTGACAGGGTATGCCACCGTGCTCTCCCGCCGGATAGAATATGAACGGGGATACGAATACTATGTGCTGTTCTCCCTGGGCGGAATGGAGCAGGAATGCCAGGTCAGCGAGTACCGCTATGCCCAGCTGGCAGAAGGCACCCAGGGCCAGCTGACCTATCAAAACGATATCCTGGTGGATTTTATCCCGGACTGAAGGAGGAGAATTTATGCATCCGTACCGGCTTCCCATCAAATTCATCTTACTGTGGATCGCCAATCTGGCGGTGCTGGTGATTCTGGGAATCGTGCTGGACATCCCCATTCCCGGAAGCATCCAAAACGCCGCTGCCTGCTATCTTCTGCTGGGCGGAGTACTGGCCGGGCTGGAGCAGGCGCTGTTTCACAAGCTGCGTGGTGAATAGGTAAAAAGCAATCCCCGCCGGGAGAACCCGGCGGGGATTGCTTTTTATCCGCGCATGGCGCGCTTTCTTGCGATATTGATGGGGCCTTCCTGCATGTTGTTGATCCAGGCCAGGCTCTTGCCCGCGCCGTAGGCGGTGCAGGACTCCGGATCGTCCGCCAGGATGCAGGCGATGCCCGTGCGCTCCATCAGCAGCAGATCCATACCCCACAGCTGGCCGCAGCCGCCGGTGATGGTGATGCCGTTTTCGGAAATGTCGGAAACCAGTTCCGGGCTGGCCTGTTCCAGCACCGCCAGCACTTCCTCGGCAATCTGCCGGGCAGGACGGCGCAGTACCTCGTAAATTTCCGTGGAGGTCAAGGTGACCATCTTGGGCATACCGGTTTTGAAATCCCGGCCCTTGACGTTCATGCTGCGCTCCTCATCCCGGGGATAGACCTGGCCGATCTGAATTTTGATATTCTCCGCGGTGACTTGGCCGATGACCACGCCGTGCTGGCGGCGGACGTACCGGGCGATCATTTCATCAAAATAATTGCCCGCGATCTTCAGAGAGGAGGACACGGCCACGCCGTTCATGCTCAGCACCG
Organism: uncultured Oscillospiraceae bacterium; assembly: GCA_964471315.1. GTDB lineage: Bacteria > Bacillota > Clostridia > Oscillospirales > Oscillospiraceae > Faecousia. The sequence goes on from CAYYGF010000012.1 coordinate 5,139, forward strand.
CGATGTCCGTGGTACCACCGCCGATGTCCACCACCATGTGGCCGCTGGCGCCCCGGATGTCCAATCCCGCTCCCAGGCCCGCGGCCAGAGGCTCCTCGATCAGAAACACACGGCGGGCGCCGGCTTCGATGGCGGCGTTGATAACGCTGCGCTCCTCCACCTCGGACACGCCGGAGGGAACGGAGACGACAACACGGGGCTTGGGGGTGAAGATACCCGCCTTGGTGGCGGTTTTGAACATTTCCGACAGCATCCGAACTGTCATTTCATGGTCGGACACAATGCCGTCCTTCAGCGGGTGCATCGCCACCACATTGCCGGGGGTACGGCCCAGCATGTTCCGGGCGGCGGCGCCCACCTGCAAGATCTTACCGGTATTCTTGTCCACCGCCACCACGGAAGGCTCCCGAACCACCAGGCCCTTGCCGTCGGCGTAAATCAACACATTGGAGGTACCCAGGTCTACGCCCAGGTCGTTGGAAAACATAGAAAACAGAGACATAATGACACCTTTACTTTCGTGCTGCCGCGACTGCGGCGCAATGTACTTCTTTCGCCCCGGCTGTACGCAGAATCCGGGCTGCTTCTCCCGCTGTGGCGCCTGTGGTCAAGATATCATCCAGCAGCAAGACCCGCTTTCCGGCAACATCCTGCCCTGGTACCATTTTGTAGACGCCCAGCACATTGGCCCGGCGCTGCGCCGCATCGGAGATGCCGGACTGGGGGCGGTTGTGGCGAATCTTCTTCAGCAGCCGAACCGGACGCATTCCCAGCTCGGCCCCCACTGCCCGCGCCAGCAGCTCTACCTGGTCATAGCCCCGGCGGACTTTCCGGAGACGGCTGACCGGCACCCAGGTAAGGACATCAAAGCCCTCGGGATGTGTCTGCAGCAGCTTCATCGCCAGGAACCTGCCATAGACGGACGCAAAGGAGCGGGCATTGTGGAACTTATAACGCAGGAGACTCTTCCTTACGTACCCTTCATAGTACCAGACAGCGGCGAAACTGTCAAGAAATTGCAGCGTACTTTTCCGGTTTGGATACTCCGGAGCCTCCCTGCGGCAGGTTCCGCACAGGTCGGATTCCTCTTCTTGCAGCATTTTTCCGCAAAGCACGCACTTCGGCGGGAACAACAGCCGGGTCAGCCAATGGTAGAATCTCATCTGGTTCCTCCCTGTTGGGAAACGATTTTGCCGGTTTGTCCATTAATGCACATTCTTTTCAAGCTGTCGCTTGCATTTTTATCCATTCCGAATACAATCCAAGTAGGGTCAATCCCCTACTTTTCCCTGGAGCCGAAGCTTTAGGCCCGTATAGCGGCGGTTTTTGGAAACGTTCTGGGTCATTGTCACCACAGTCTCCTCCCGCCCCACGATGATCAGCAGCTCTCTGGCCCGGGTAATCGCGGTGTACAAAATGCTGCGGCTGAGCAGATAGGGCGAGCCGTTCCAGGCCGTCAGGATCACCGCCCGATATTCGCTGCCCTGGCTTTTGTGAACCGTCATGGCATAGGCAGGCTCCAGCTCGTTCAGCTGGGTAAAATCATACGTTGCCTCCCGGTCGTCGAAGGAAACAGTCATGGTTTCCCCGCCGGTGTCAATCTGCCGAATGATGCCCACGTCCCCGTTGAAGATGCCGGTTCCCACCGCGCTGCCATCCCGCTTCTTCCACAGAATGTCGTAGTTGTTGCGAATCTGCATCACCCGGTCGCCTTCCCGGAAGATAACATCCCCAAAGGCCCGCTCCTTTTTCCCCTCCGATGGCGGGTTGAGGGCCGCCTGAAGCATTTTGTTGAGGCTGATGGTGCCAACGCCTCCCTTTCGGGTGGGGGACAGCACCTGGATCTGCTCCGGAGGAATGCCCATATTCTTGGGCAGCCGGGTGGTGCACAGATCCCGGATCAGCTGGCCCACCGCCTCCTCACTCTGGCGGCGCATGAAGAAAAAGTCACTGGTCACGGTTTTCAGCTCCGGCAGCTCCCCCCGGTTGACCCGGTGGGCATTCATGACAATCAGACTCTGCTGGGCCTGGCGGAAAATCTCCGTCAGCCGCACCGTGGGCAGCTGACCGCTGCGGAGCATGTCGCTGAAGGGAAAACCAGGGCCGACCGGCGGCAGCTGATCCGGATCTCCCACCAGAATCAGCCGTTTTCCCTTGGGAATGGCCTGAAGCAGCGCATGCAGCAGTTCCACATCCACCATGGACATCTCGTCCACAATCACCGCGTCCGCTTTTAAGGGGTTGTCCGCATCCCGGACAAAGAACATGGTTCCGGTATTGGGGTCAATGCTGGCTTCCAGCAGGCGGTGAATGGTGGAGGCCTCCTCCCCGGTCACCTCCGTCAGCCGCTTTGCCGCCCGGCCTGTAGGTGCGGCCAGCAGGCAGCATAGCTGCATCTGGCCCAGAAGGGACAAAATGCCATTCAAAATGGTGGTCTTACCGGTGCCGGGGCCGCCGGTAATCAGCAGCAGCCCGGAGGTTGCCGCCTCCCGGATGGCCTGCTCCTGCTGGGCCGAGTAGGCTACGCCGCTTTCCTCTGCCACCGTGCGTATTCTCTTTTCCAGATCCGGCGGTGCCGGGAAGGTCTGCGCCGCAAAGGATAGCAGGCTCTGGGCGCAATCGCTTTCCGCCTCATGGAGCCTGGGCAGGTAGATCACGGTGATGCCCGCCAAGCGCTCCCGGATCAGCCGATCCGCATCCAGCAGTCTAACAATGCCCTGCCGGACACTTTCCGCCTCCACGGACAATAGCTGGCAGGTGGCCGCCGTCAGCTTTTCCTCCGGCAGAAAGCTGTGGCCCGCCGTGAGGTTATAATTCAGTTCAAACAGGATGCCCGCTTCCACCCGCCGGGGGTCGTCCCCTGCCACGCCAAGGGCAATGGCAAACCGATCCACCGCCCCAAAGGGGGCATCCAGCCCCTCGTCCATCAGCAGGTACGGGTCATCGTACAATAGTTCAATGGTGCTCTCTCCATATAATTTATAGGTACGCACCGCCAGCTCCGCGGGCAGCTGATGCAGAGCGAAAAATTCCATCAGCTGCCGCATACCCACCTGGAGCTTAAATTCCTCGCCGATGGCCCGGGCTTTTTCCCGGGAAATCCCCGGCACCTCCGCCAGCCGTTCCGGCTCCCGCTCCATCACCGCCAGCGTTTCGGCGCCAAAATGCTCCACAATCCTCCCTGCCATTTTGGGGCCGATGCCCTTGATGACCCGGCTGCTGAGATAATTGAGAATCTCCATGGCGGTCTGGGGCAGCAAACGCTCCAGAAATTCCGCTTCAAATTGGCGGCCATAGCTGGAATGGGTGCTCCATTTTCCCGTAACCATCAGCCGCTCGCCCACCGCGGGCAGCGGGATGGTACCCACCACCGTCACATTCTGGCCGCCGCCCACGTTTAGCCGCAGCACCGCATAGCCATTTTCATAATTCTGATAAATCACCGCGCTGATCGCGCCCTGGATGATCTCCAATTCTTCCGTCAAATGCGTCCGCTCCCATTCCAAGCCTTTCCGGCAATTCCGACAGGCTGTAGATTTCGATTTCCTTTTTCGTTAGATATGCCCGCTGTTTGGGGGAAAGGCCCAGATCCGCCAAAATCAACGGACAATTCACCAGCCCTACGCTTCGCAACCACAGATACACTGGCACAAAGCCCATGTCCCCCGGCTCAGCCGGATACAGAAGCCACCCACCCCGGCAAACCGGCAGCAGCCAGCCAAACACCGCCCACAGCACACTGAAGGCCCCCAGCGCCGACAGCGCGCCAATCAGAAAATACCATGCCACGCACCATCACCTCTCTATATCCTATGGGCGCGCGGCAACTTATGTTCTTTTTTATTTTACTACATCCAACGGAAAATGAAAAGACCTTTTCTTCCCGACAGCCCCTGTGCGCACAATTTTTCACACAGAATTCATAAATTAGCCTTGAATCTCGACAGCAAATCGGATATAATATAACTTGATTGTCAAGCTTAGGTTGCACGGATACCGGCAGGAGGAATTATGCGTTTTTTAAGTCTTTTGATGTGGGTCGGGCAGTTTGGGTTTTCCGTGATTTTCCCCACCTTGTTCTTCCTGCTGCTGGCAGTTTGGCTGCAAAATACCTTTGGCCTGGGGGCGTGGATTTTGGTGGTGTTGGGTATTCTCGGAATTCTCACCTCCATCAGCACCACCCGCTCCTGTCTGCGCTCCCTGCGCAAGGCGGCAGAGGATGCCTCCTCCCGGGAAACCCCGCCCATTGCCTTCAATGACCATCATTAACCTCTCTGGAAAAGGACGCTCTCTATGAAATTACAACCTGCCTCCCGAAAGGAGATCACCCGCATTACCATCGGTACCCTGGTCTGCGATGGCATTCTCATTGCAGTGCTGTTTCTGCTGAGTCTGGTGGGTGTCGGGCAATTTGACGCCGTCCGCATTCTGCTGGGCGTTGCCTGCGGCTCCTTGCTGGCCGTGCTGAATTTTACCATTTTGTGTCTGACGGTGCAAAGCGCTGTAGGAATGGAAAACAAGCGGAAAATGAAGGCCCGTTTTCAGCTCAGCTACAATCTCCGCCTGCTGATCCAGGCAGCCTGGGTGGTTGCCGCTTTTCTGATTCCCCAGATTCATTTTGTCGCCGGTGCGGCTCCCATCCTGTTCCCCAATGTGGTGATCTACTTCCTGCAATTCACCGGGAAGCTGATGCCCAAGGAGGAACAGAGCCAGGAACCGCCAAAGGAACCGTAATCGTACTTGTGAAGTGAGGTTTTTGTTATGATGGATTTATCAATCAACGGCGCGAAGGTTTTAGCCACCATCGAAAACGTGCCTCTGTTTGGCACCGTGCAGATCACCCAGACGCTGGCATGCAGCTGGCTGGTTCTGCTGATCATTTCCGCGCTGTGCATCTGGCTCGGCTCGGGGCTGAAGGTCACGGGCATCTCCCGGAAACAGGCCGTGGCGGAAATGGCCGCCACCAGTCTGCTGAACTTCGTCCGGGGTAATATGGGCACGAACTTTGACCATTACATTCCTCTGATTGGCACCATTTTCGTAACCAGTGTGGTTTCCAACCTAATTAGCCTGCTGGGCATCTGGAGTCCCACCGCGGATCTGATGACCGAGCTTGCCTGGGCCTTGGTGGTGTTCGTGCTGATCACCTACCATAAGATCAAGGCCTCCGGCATCGACGGCTATCTGAAGGGATTCCTGGATCCCATCTTCGTCATGGCCCCCATCAACGTCATGAGCGAATGCTTCACGCCCATTTCCATGGCCTGCCGTCACTTCGGCAACATTCTCTCCGGCACGGTCATCAGCGCCTTGATCTACGCCGCCCTGGCCGTTGCCAACAACGCCCTGTTCGGCTTCCTGGGCTCCAGCTTGACCGCCGCGGTTGTTTTGGCGCTGGCAGGCACCGGCATTGCGCTGTATGGCCGGAAGGCAAAGAAGAAGTTCTTCTTTGTCCTTGGCATCATTCTGGCGGTGTTGGGTGTTCTGGCCGCTCTGACCAACCTGGGCGCTGCCTATCCCTGGCTGATGATCGGCATACCCGCCATTCCCAGCCTGTACTTCGACTGGTTCGGCGGCTGCATCCAGGCTTTCATCTTCTGCACCTTAACCACTCTCTTCATCAAACAGGCCGCGGGTGATTAACCCCCTGGCCATTTGAATAAACATGAATTTCATTTTAGGAGGAAATATGTTATGAATGAAATGCAGATTTTGGCGAAGGGCATTGCCCTGGCTGGCTGCGCCATTGGCGCTGGTCTCGCTCTGATCGCCGGTGTCGGCCCTGGTATCGGCGAAGGTAACTGCGCCGCCGCCGCTTGTGAGGCCGTGGGCCGTCAGCCCGAGTGCAAGGGCGACGTTACCAGCACCATGATTCTTGGTATCGCCCTGTCTGAGACCACCGGTATTTACGGCTTCGTTACCGGCCTTCTGCTGATCTTCGCCGCTCCCGGTATGTTCATGAACTACCTGGGCTGATTTCCGATCGACAAAACCGATTATTGACCGGAAGGAGGCCAATCAATGGAAACAATTTATCAGTCCCTGGTGGCGGTAAATCCCGTAACACTGATTGCCCAGATTTGCAACCTGTTTATCCAGCTGTTCATATTCAAGAAGTTCTTTTGGGATAAAATCCTGGCCATTCTGGATCAGCGCCGTCAAGCCGCTGACCAGGAGATCTCCGACGCCAAGGCAGCCCATGCCGAGGCAGACGCCATTAAGGCCGCCTACGAGCAGAATATGAAGCAGGCTCAGGAAAAGGCTGACGGCATTCTGGCAAACGCCCAGAAAACCGCTACATTGCGCAGCGAGGAGATCATCGGCCAGGCCCAGGCAGCCGCGGCTCAGATCAAGTCCAAAGCGTCCGCCGATATTGCTCTGGAAAAGAAAAAGGCCATCAACGACGCCAAAAATGAGATTTCCGGACTGGCTATGGCCATTGCCGGCAAGGTGGTGGAGCGGGAGCTGAATCCTGCCGACCAGGCCGGGATGATCGACCGTTTCATCGACGAATTGGGTGATAACGTATGACAGAAGTGGGAAGCGTTTACGGCCAATCGCTGTATGAGCTTGCCAAGGACGAATCCTTAAGTACGCTCATTGGGGAGCAGCTTGGGGTTTTGCAAGCCAGCTTTCACCAGGAGCCGGACTTCATTCGGCTTCTCTCCTCCCCCAATCTGACCAAGGCAGAGCGCTGCCAGGTTCTGGACGACAGCTTCCGCGGTAAGGTGCATCTGTATCTTCTGAATTTCTTGAAGATTCTGACGGAAAAGGGTTACATGCGGCATTTTGATGATTGCTGCCACGCCTTTACCGACCGCTATGACGCGGATAACGGTATTCTGCGGGTATGCGCCGTCACCGCCGTGGCCCTCAGCCCGGAGCAGGAAGCCAAGCTCACAGAAAAATTGCAAAAAACCACCGGCAAGCAGATCATTCTGCAAAACCGGATCGACCCCGCAGTCCTGGGCGGAATCCGCCTGGACTATGACGGTCAGCGCCTGGATGATACCGTGTCCCACCGCATGGACGCCATCCGGGAACTGCTGAACAAAACCGTACTCTGACGAGAAAGCAGGGACTGTATGGAACTGAGACCCGAAGAAATCACAAAAATCATTCGCAGTCAAATCAAAAACTACGAAAACAAAATGGAAGTAAGCGAAACCGGCGTGGTCATCCTGGTGGGCGACGGCATTGCCAAGGCCTCCGGCCTGGACAAGTGCATGTCCGGCGAGCTTGTGGAATTCCCCGATGGCTCCTTCGGCATGGCGCAGAACCTGGAGGAGGACACCGTCTCCATCGTGATCCTGGGCAGCGACCAGGGCATCAAGGAAGGCGACACCGTCAAGCGCACCGGCCGGGTGGTTTCCGTCCCCGTGGGCGAGAAACTGATCGGCCGCGTGGTCAACGCCCTGGGTGAGCCCATCGACGGCAAGGGCACCATTGAGGCAGAAGCCTACCGCCCCATCGAATCCCCCGCCCCCGGCATCATTGAGCGGCAGCACGTCTCCCGCCCTCTGCAGACCGGTATCAAGGCCATTGACTCCATGATTCCCATTGGCCGGGGCCAGCGGGAATTGATCATTGGCGACCGCCAGACTGGTAAGACCACCATCGCCACCGACACCATTCTGAACCAGAAGGGCAAGAACTGCATCTGCATTTACGTGGCCATCGGCCAGAAGCGTTCCACTGTAGCCCAGGTGGTGGACAGCCTCACCGCCGGCGGTGCCATGGACTACACCATCGTCGTCTCCGCCACCGCCTCCGAGCTGGCCCCCATGCAGTATATCGCCCCCTACGCCGGCTGCGCCATGGGTGAATACTTTATGCACCAGGGCAAGGACGTGCTGGTGATCTACGATGACCTAAGCAAGCACGCCGTGGCATATCGTGCCATCTCCTTGCTCATCCGCCGCCCACCTGGACGGGAGGCCTACCCCGGCGACGTGTTCTATCTGCACAGCCGTCTTTTGGAACGGGCTGCCCAGCTCTCTCCCGAGCTTGGCGGCGGCAGTCTGACTGCGTTGCCCATCATCGAGACCCAGGCAGGCGATGTTTCCGCCTACATTCCCACCAACGTCATCTCCATCACCGACGGCCAGATCTTCCTGGAAACCGAGCTGTTCAACTCCGGCGTCATGCCCGCTGTGAACCCCGGTATTTCCGTGTCCCGTGTGGGCGGCGATGCCCAGATCAAGGCCATGAAGAAGGTGGCAGGCTCTCTGAAGCTGCTGTACTCCCAGTACCGGGAGCTGCAAAGCTTTGCCCAGTTCGGCTCCGACCTGGATGCGGATACCAAGTCCCGTCTGGCTCTGGGCGAACGGATTGTGGCGGTGCTGAAGCAGAAGAACGGAAATCCCAAGGAAGTTGCCCAGCAGGTGTGCATTATCTACGCCGTCACCCACGGCTACCTCGCCTCCATTCCCGTGGAGCAGGTGCCCGCGTTTGAGAAGCGGCTGGAGGAGCACATGGACAACAACCATCGGGAGGTTCTGGAGGCCATCCGCACCACCGGCAAGCTGGAAACCGAGACCGAGAACGCCTTGAAGGCCGCCCTGGATGAGCTGGTGGCGCAATTCGCGTCTTAAGGGAGGAGGTTGCCCATGGCTGGCGTTTCCACCAAGGAGATCAAAAACCGCATCCGAAGCATGGAGTCTACCAGGCAGATCACCAAGGCCATGGAAATGGTGGCTGCCTCCAAGCTTCGCCGGGCCCAGGCGCAGAGTGCGTCCTCCCGCCCCTATTTTGGAATTCTCTATTCCACCATCCAGGACATTCTGCGCACCAACCGGGAGTTTCAGTCTCCCTATCTGAAGGCGCGCTCCGGCAGCAAGGTGATGTATATCGTCATCGCCGGCGACCGGGGACTGGCTGGCGGCTACAACAGTAATATTCTCAAGTTGGTGCTCTCCGAGATCCAGGGCAAGGACGCAACGGTGCTGCCCATTGGCAAAAAAGCGGTGGACTATTTCAAGTCGAAAAACGTCCCCGCTCTTACCGAGCAGTATGCCGAGGCCGCCGGTGTTTCCATTGGGGATTGCTTCTCGATTTCCAAGCAGCTGAGCAAGGCCTTCCTGGCCGGAGAATTTGACGAAATTCGGGTTGCCTATACGAATTTTGTCTCTGTCCTGTCCCAGACCCCCCAGTCCATGCGGCTGCTGCCGCTGAGCAAGCCGGAACAGTCGGAGGACAGCCCCAGAAGCAGTCTGATTCTCTATGAGCAGGACAGCGAGGAGGTTTTCGCCTCCATTATCCCGGAATACCTGGGCGGTATTCTCTACGGCGCTCTGTGCGAAAGCCGGGCCTCCGAGCAGGCCGCACGCCGGGCCGCAATGGACTCCGCAACTCAGAATGCCGATGATATGATCGCCGATCTGAGTCTGAAGTTCAACCGCGCCCGTCAAGCCGCCATTACCCAGGAAATTACGGAGATTGTCGCCGGTTCCTGACGTTACCCGAATTCTGAAGGGCACCGCAAAATGTATTTTTCCCTTCCGCGAATGCTATGCACTTGTCAAGAATGGTATGTCAACACCATGCTTGACAAGGATTCCACCAAAAGGAGTTGAAACCCCAATGGCCAATAACAAAGGAACCGTGATCCAGGTTCAGGGTCCTGTTCTGGATATCCGGTTTGCCGACGACCAGCTTCCCCAGCTGCTCAGCGCCATCCAGATTCAAAATGGCGAGAATACCATCATCGCCGAGGTCGCACAGCACATTGGCGACAATGTGGTGCGCTGTATTGCCATGTCCTCTACCGACGGCCTGCAGCGGGGTGTGGAGGCCGTGGATACCGGCGCTCCCATTTCCGTGCCCGTGGGCGAGGAATGCCTGGGCCGGGTCTTTAACCTGCTGGGCCAGCCCATTGACAACAAGCCCCCTGTCCAGGGTGCGGAAACCTGGCCCATTCACCGTCCCGCTCCCTCTTATGAGGAGCAGCAGCCCGCCACCGAGATTCTGGAAACCGGCATCAAGGTCGTGGATCTGATCTGCCCCTATGCCAAGGGCGGCAAAATCGGCCTGTTCGGCGGCGCCGGTGTGGGCAAGACCGTTCTGATTCAGGAGCTGATCTACAACATCGCCACCGCCCACAACGGTTATTCCGTGTTCACCGGTGTCGGCGAGCGTACCCGTGAGGGCAATGATCTGTACAACGAAATGACCGAGTCCGGCGTTATCGCCAAGACCGCCATGGTCTTTGGTCAGATGAACGAACCTCCAGGAGCCCGTATGCGGGTGGGCCTGTCCGGTCTGACCATGGCCGAGTACTTCCGGGATGTGAAGCACCAGGATGTGCTGCTGTTCATCGACAACATCTTCCGTTTCACCCAGGCCGGCTCTGAGGTGTCCGCGCTGCTGGGCCGTATGCCCTCCGCCGTTGGCTACCAGCCCACCCTGGCTACGGAAATGGGCGCCCTCCAGGAGCGGATCACCTCCACCAAGGACGGCTCCATTACCTCCGTCCAGGCCGTTTACGTGCCTGCCGACGACTTGACCGACCCCGCCCCCGCCACCACCTTCGCCCATCTGGACGCCACCACGGTGCTTGACCGGAGCATTGCCGCGCTGGGCATCTTCCCCGCCGTGGATCCTCTGGACTCCACCTCCCGGATCCTGTCTCCGGAGATTGTGGGCCAGGAGCACTACGAGACCGCCCGTGCCGTCCAGGGCATTCTGCAGCGCTACAAGGAGCTGCAGGACATCATCGCCATCATGGGTATGGACGAGCTGTCCGAGGAGGACAAGCTGACGGTCAACCGTGCCCGGAAGGTGCAGCGGTTCCTAAGTCAGCCCTTCCATGTAGCAGAGCAGTTCACCGGCTACAAGGGCAAGTATGTCCCCCTGAAGGAGACCATCCGTTCCTTCAAGGAGATCATCGAGGGCAAGCACGACGACATTCCCGAGTCCTACTTCCTGTTCGCCGGCTCCATCGACGAGGTGGTTGCCAAGTACCGGGGCGGTGAGCAGGCATGACCCCCTTCCATCTGAAGATCGTCACTCCCGACGGTTTGATTTTTGACGGTCAGGCGGAAGAGCTGATCGTGCGAACCACCGGCGGCGATGTGGCCATCCTGGCCCGGCACATCAACTATGTAGCCGCTCTGGGCATGGGACGGGCTGTGGTCGTGGCCAACGGAAACCGCCGCGCCGCCGCCTGTATCGGCGGTATGCTCAGCGTTGTGGACGGCGAAGTGACGTTGGTTCCCACCACCTTCGAGTGGGCGGACAAGATCGATGTCGACCGTGCCGAGGCCTCCTACCAGCGTGCGGACAAGGTACTCCATGACAGCAATGCCACGGACACCGACCTCAAGCTAGCAGAAGCCCGCCTCCACCGCGCTTTGGTACGCAAAAGCGTCGCCTCCTATAAATAAATAGCATCCCGGTATCCAGCTTGGATACCGGGATGTTCTGTTTAGTGGATCATGCAACCCCTTTCCCTCGGATCACTCTGCTTTATGCAGAATCCGTGCGGGAACCCCCGCCAGAGTTGCGCCTTTTTCCTGGCAGCTTCTCGTCACCACCGCCCCGGCGCCAATGCGGACACCGTCGGCGATTTCCACGCCTCCGATAATCTTGGCTCCTACTCCAATATCCACGTGATTTCCGATCACCGGCGCCTGTTCTCCCTGGCCATCGTTTCCGATACAAGCCTGACCATGGAGGGTACAGTTCTCCCCTACTCTGGCTTCACCGGAAATAATCACGGAGCCATAGTGCCAGATATGCAGCCCTTTTCCGCAGGTTCCCGCGTAGATTTGCAGCCCCAGCCGGGAACCCAAGTGATTCTTCCGCCTGCGCCAGAAATAGGCCACCAGTTTGTTTGGCGCTGCCTCCTCCAGGCGCAGAAACCGGACATACTTCCAAATCAAATAATTGTCCTCTTGGGTGATACGGCTGATCCAATAGTCCATTCGATCCCGAAAATACAGGGATTTCTCATAAGACAGCACCGAATTCATAGGTTTGCTCCTTTGGTTGTTTTCTATATGGTAGCGCATTTTTGAGCCTTTGGCAAGGGCGAAATCCGATCATAACGTCTGTCCCATCTTTTCCGTAAGCAGCCTCAAAAGGGGGTCAATCCTCCCCAGCGTCCTCCTCTGTGTGATAATAATCCGTCTGCAAAATCAAGTTGTTGATTTGGGTAAACTCCTGTGTCCGCTGGGTCAACTCCGCCCTGGTCTGGGCATCCATGCTCACCTCTCCCCCGTCCACTGGAATCAACTTTTTGGATGCAGCTTCATAGGCTGTATTGCCGGAAATCCAGCTGCCGTCGGAGAAGGGGACAAAGCCGTCATAGCCTTCGTCAAACGCGTCGTGGCCAATATAGGAAAATTCGCTGTCAATGCCCAGAAGATTCAGCAGCGTGGGCAAAAGATCCGCGGTGTTGAGCACCTTATCCACGGTCTGGGGTTCCATTCCGGCGCTCCAAAGGAAGCAGGGCGTCCGCTCCAGCAGCAGCTTGTTGTCCACCCCAGAAAGCTCCAGCAGAGCTTTCTCGTTCTTATAGCCGTAGGTATAGTGGTCGGTCACCCCCACGATCACCGTGTTTTCCAGTTCTCCCTTTTCCTCCAGCTCCGCCAGCATCCGGGCAAACAGATCATCCACCAGCCGGGCCTTCAGATAGGCGCAGTCCGTCTCCTCGTTTCCGGTGAGGCCCTTGTATTCCGGGTATTTTTTGAGGCCCCAGTAGCTGAGCACCTCGTTGTATTTGTAGCTTAAGTGGGCGGAACGGGTGATGATGAAGTTTAGCTTCTTTCCCTCCCGGAAGAACAGGTCATTTAAGGAAGGATTGTCAAACAAAAGCTGGTCATCGTATAGTAGCTGCTTCGCTTCCTTGTCCGATACATCGGTTATGTAATCCGCATAGCTGACGTATTCCTCGTAGCCCATGGCAGGTGCAAATTCTCCCCGGCTGTAAAAGGTATCCGAATTATAATGGAACTCCTTTGCTGAGTATCCTCTTTCCCGCAGCAGGTTCGCCAGGGACTGGTCAAAATCGTTGGTCACATAGTCAAACGCGTACCCGCCCTGGCTGCTGAGAAACGAGCCAGTGTTGATGCAGAACTCCGTATTGAAGGTACGAATTCCGCCATAGGCGGGGGTAAAGAAGTGGGTGAAGTGGATTCCTTCCTCCATCAAGCGGCAAAGCGTAGGGGTATGCTCCCCGATCATCCAGTCATCCATGGACTCCATCAGCACCAGGATCACATTTTTTCCTTCCAGCAGGCCGGTCATGGCATTCTTGCCGCCGGATGTCTGCTTGGCAAAATAGCTGTCAATCTGGGCGGAAGCCTCGGTCTGGGCCTTTGTATGGGCCGGAGTAAGGGGATAGATTTCGTTGGTATACAGATCCTTGACCAGGGTCTGGTACAAGCCGCAGACCTGGTAAAGGCGGTGGGCGTTGAACATATTGTCATAGGCGGCTTCGGCAGATTGGGCGCGGCCATAGTCGGACTCCGCGTATCGAATATCGTCATCCTGCTGGAACACTGCCTCCGGTAGGAGGCACGCGCCCACGACCGCCACGGCGGTTGCAAGGGCGGCAGTTACTCTCGGCTGCCATTCCCTGCCCCAGCGGGGAAACCGCACCGTCAAAGCCACGCCCAGGGTCACCAGCGCCGCAATGCCCAGCCACCAGGATATGGGATAGCTCAGCAGGACATCCAGATAGTCCGCGCCTTCCGACGCGTAGCGAAAATCCGACAGCCAGAGCATTTGGGAAAACAGGATATAGTATCCCGTCTGCACCACCGCGTAAGCCATTGCCGCAAAATACAAAACCGCAAACAGCACCCGCCCCCCTTTCCTCGGGAGCAGCCGCACAAAGCCGCCAAGCATGACCGCCCAGAGGATTCCAAATGCCAGTGGCCAAAACCGTGCCGCCGAGGAATCCGTATCCTTCGACAAAAAGAAAAACGCAAATAGCTCCACCGCAAAAAAGGCGGCAGGAACCAGTGCAAAGCTGGTCTTTCTTTCTGTTTTTACTCTTTTTTCTTCATATTTTCCCACAAACGTGCCCACGGGATGACTTCCTCTTTCCAAAATGTTATCTGGTTCCAGGAACGGCATCTCTGCCTTTCCCATCCAGATTATACATTGTAGCACAAAACACAGATTCTGTACACTTAAGATTTTCTTAGGATTCTATATTTTTCACAAAAATAGCATTTTCCTCTTGTAAAATCTACCAAATTGGCGTATACTTTACCTATATTTTCAGCAAGGAGAGAGGAATCCACTATGGAACTTATCACCGTTCGTGAGCTGTTTAAAAACACCGAGAAATACGCCGGTACCACCGTCACCGTTGGCGGCTGGGTGCGCAATCGCCGGGGCAGCAAGCAATTTGGCTTCATCGTCTTGAATGACGGTACTTATTTCACCCCGGTTCAGGTGGTGTATAGCGATACCCTGGACAATTTCCAGGAGATTTCCAAAATCAACATCGGCGCCGCCTTGATCGTCACCGGCACCCTGGAGCTGACCCCCGATGCCAAGCAGCCCTTTGAGATTCAGGCTGCCTCCGTCACCGTGGAGGGCGCTTCCACCAGTGACTATCCCCTCCAGCCTAAGAAGCACTCCATGGAGTATCTGCGAACCATCACCCATCTGCGGCCCCGGGCCAACACCTTCCAGGCGGTGTTCCGTGTCCGTTCTCTGGCGGCCATGGCCATCCACCAATTCTTCCAGGATCGGGACTTTGTCTACGTCCACACCCCCCTCATCACCGGCTCCGACTGCGAGGGCGCGGGCGAGATGTTCCAGGTCACCACTCTGGACTTGAACAACGTGCCCAAGACCGAGGACGGCAAGGTGGATTACAGCCAGGATTTTTTCGGCAAGTCCACCAATCTGACTGTTTCCGGCCAGCTTAACGGTGAGACCTTCGCCATGGCCTTCCGCAACATTTACACCTTCGGCCCCACCTTCCGGGCAGAGAACTCCAACACCCCCCGCCACGCCGCCGAGTTCTGGATGATCGAGCCGGAGATCGCCTTTGCCGACCTGGATGACGACATGCGCCTGGCGGAGGATATGATCAAGTATATCATCTCCTACGTTCTGGAGCACGCCCCCGAGGAAATGGCCTTCTTCAACCAGTTTGTGGACAAGGGTCTGCTGGATCGGCTGAACAATGTGCTGCACAACGACTTTGGCCGCATCACCTACACGGATGCCGTGGCGCTGTTGGAGCAGCATAATGACCAGTTTGAGTATCCCGTTTACTGGGGCTGCGATTTGCAGACCGAGCACGAGCGGTATCTGACGGAGCAGGTGTTCCAGAAGCCTGTATTCGTCACCGACTACCCCAAGGATATCAAGGCCTTCTACATGAAGCTGAACCCCGACGGAAAGACTGTGGCCGCCATGGACTGCCTGGTACCCGGCATCGGCGAGATCATCGGCGGCAGCCAGCGTGAGGACAACTACGACATCCTCAAGAACCGCATTGAGGAACTGGGCATGAAGCCCGAGGACTATGCCTTCTATCTGGATCTACGCAAGTACGGCTCTGCCCGTCACGCCGGCTTCGGCCTGGGCTTCGAACGCTGCGTCATGTACTTGACCGGCATGGGCAACATCCGGGATGTGCTCCCCTTCCCCAGAACCGTAGGCAACTGCGACCTCTAAAAGAGAATACCTATTTTTAAACAGAAACCGTAACCGAGCGGGTTTGGGAAGTAACGATACCCTCTGCACTGTGCACGCATTGGGCCTCGCCCGCTGGAGGAAATACCAGATGGAAGCCACATTTTGCAATCTGACTCCGGAGAACATCGGGCAGGAGCACCTGTGCTGTATCATCCGCACCAAGAAGCCCCACCCCGGTGTGGAGGCCAAACGGGCCTGGCTGGCCCAGCGGTTGAAGGAGGGGCACGTGTTTCGGAAACTGGATGGAAACGACTGCGCGTTTATCGAATACGCCCCGCTGGAAACGGCGTGGGTGCCGGTAATGGGGGAGAACTATCTCTATCTCTACTGTCTATGGGTGCAGGGCAGCCCGAAAGGACAGGGTTATGGCCGAAAGCTGATGGAGGATTGCATCGCGGATGCCAGAGCCAAGGGCAAGTCCGGCATCTGTATGCTGGGGGCGGCGAAGCAGAAGGCTTGGCTGTCTGACCAGAATTTTGCAAAAAAGTTCGGTTTTCAGAGGGTAGATAGGGCCGGAGACTACGAACTGCTGGCACTTTCCTTTGACGGGAGTGCCCCAAGGTTTGCCGAGAACGCCCAAAAACAGACCATGGAGAATCTGAATCTGACGGTTTATTATGATGACCAATGCCCATTTATTCCCCAG
>CAYYGF010000013.1:0-20809 GCA_964471315.1 uncultured Oscillospiraceae bacterium
GTTGAGGAAGGCATCGTGGCTGGCGGCGGCACTGCCCAGGTCAACGCTGTGGCCGCTGTGGAAGATCTGATCGCTACCCTGCACGGCGACGAGAAGACCGGCGCCAAGATCATCGCCGCTGCCCTGCAGGCTCCCATCCGCCAGATCGCTGAGAACGCCGGTGTGGACGGCAGTGTGGTCTATGAGAAGATCCGCACCTGCGGCAAGATCGGCTTTGGCTACAACGCCTACACCGAGGAGTATGGCGACATGATCGACCAGGGTATTGTGGATCCCACCAAGGTCACCCGCTCCAGCCTGGAGAACGCGGCCTCTATCGCCGGCTGCGTCTTGACCACCGAGAGCCTGGTTGTGGACAAGCCCGATCCCGCTGCCGACGCTGCTGCCGCAGCCGCTGCGGCCCAGGGTGGCGGAATGTACTAATCCGCATCCTATATCATATGAGCGCAGCCCCAGCTGGGGCTGCGCCTTTTTATCCTCCGGGGCTGTTGTACATCCTGCCGGAAATGGCTGCCTAATTTTGTGTGTTTTGCACAGGAAAACAGGTGTCCGTCAGCCAATTTACACAATTTTGCATTCTGACGAAAATAAGCATTGCATTCGTGGCCCCTTTCGTGTATAATGTCACTATTCGGGTGTCCGCGCCCATATGGAAGGGTTCCCCTTCCCGAAAGGAGTTTAGAACAACAATGTATACCGTTAATTCCATCCGCAACATCTGTCTGCTCGGACACAGCGGCAGCGGCAAGACCGCCCTGGCTGAGAGTTTACTGTACATGACCGGTGCCATCGACCGTATCGGCAAGAACGCCGACGGCAACACCGTTTGCGACTACGATCCCGAGGAGATCAAGCGTCATATTTCCATCACCACCTCCGTGGTGCCGCTGGAATACCACAATGTGAAGATCAATCTGCTGGACACCCCCGGCGCCTTCGATTTCTCCGGCGCCGTGATGGAGGCCCTCCGGGCCGCAGACGCCGCCATTTTGGTGTGCTCCGCCAAGGACGGCATCACCGTGGGCTTTGAGAAGGCCTGGAAATACTGCGAAGAGCGGAATATGCCCCGGTTCATCTACATTTCCAAGGTGGACGAGGATCACTCCGATTACAACGCCACCTTTGAAGCCCTCCGGGCCAAGTATGGCAACAAGATCGCTCCCGTGGTCGTGCCCATTTGGGACGCCAGCCACAAGGTCACCGGCATCATCGATGTGCTGAATAAGCGCGCCTACGAGATGCAGAATCTGAAGCGGGTGGAGATTGCCGTCCCCGATGACAAGGCCTCCGTGATTGAGGAGTTCAACGACGCGCTGAAGGAGGCCGTGGCCGAGACCGACGAAGCGCTGATGGATCGCTTCTTCGAGGGCGACGACTTCACTTACCGGGAAATGATCACCGGTCTGCACCAGGGCGTGGAGGAGCTGAGCTTGTTCCCCGTGCTGTGCGGCTCCGGCGTTACCTGCCTGGGCAGCTTGATGCTGATGGATCACATCATCGACCTGCTGCCCAACCCTGTCCAGGGCAACTATCACAAGGCCACCACTGCCGACGGCAAGACCGAAGAGTTCGTGGTCTCTCCCGGCGGCGTGCCCTGCGCCTATGTCTGGAAGACTGTATCCGACCAGTACGGCAAGTACTCCTATGTGAAGGTTCTCTCCGGCGAGATCACCTCCGACACCACCCTGGTCAACGCCCGCACCGGCGAGACCGAAAAGCTGGGCCGCCTGTACACCATGTGCGGCAAGAAGGCAACCGAGGTCAAGACACTGTCCTGCGGCGACATCGGCGCTTTCGGCAAGCTGGATAAGGTCAAGACCGGCGATACCCTGTGCGATCCCAGAAAGGTTGTCTCTCTGAAGCAGATTCCCTATCCCCAGCCCTGCTACTCCGTGGCCATCGCCCCCAAGACCAAGGGCCAGGAGGACAAGGTGGGCACCGGCCTGAACCGGCTGAACGAGGAAGATCCCTCCTTCACCCTGGTGAACAACGCCGAGACCAAGCAGCTGGTGCTCTCCGGCACCGGTGACCAGCAGCTGGATGTTCTGGTTTCCAAGCTGAAGAGCCGCTTCGGCGTGGACGCCGTGCTGTCCCCGGCAAAGGTTGCCTACCGGGAGAAGATCAAGAAAAAGGTGGAGGCCCACGGCCGTCACAAGAAGCAGACCGGCGGCTCCGGCCAGTTCGGCGATGTGTGGGTTCGCTTCGAGCCTCAGGACGAGCAGGATGACTTGATTTTTGCCGAGGAAGTGTTCGGCGGCTCCGTGCCCCGCAACTTCTACCCCGCCGTGGAAAAGGGCCTGCAGGAGGCTGTCCAGAAGGGCCCCCTGGCCGGATATCCCATGGTCGGCTTGAAGGCCGTGCTGTACGACGGCTCCTACCATCCCGTAGACTCCAACGAAATGGCCTTTAAGCTAGCCGCCATTCTGGCCTACAAGGAGGCCATGCCCAATGCCAATCCCACCCTGTTGGAGCCCATCGGCGCTCTGGCCGTCAGTGTGCCGGACACCTACGTGGGCGACGTGATGGGCGATCTGAGCAAGCGCCGTGGCCGTCCCATGGGCATGAACCCCGACCATGACGGCAACACCGTCATCGAGGCGGAAGTTCCCATGGCCGAGATGGGCACCTATGCCATCGACCTGCGGGCCATGACCCAGGCCCGGGGCAGCTTCACACTGGACTTCGTCCGCTACGAAGAAGTCCCCAAGGCCAACCAGGCCAAGATCATCGCCGACGCCAAGAACGACGACTAAGCAATCACAAAAGCAACGTGCCGAAGTGGAAACACTTCGGCACGTTTTCTTATCAATCGGGTAACCCCGGGAAACACCTATTCCTCGGTTTCCGGCTCCAAGGAGGCGAAAATCCGATTCACCACCCCCAGATCGTACAGGGCAATCAAGGAAAATCCACACACGGGCCACAGAAAGCTTAGAAATACAAACACCTGGGGCAGAACCACCAGCAGGAGCAGCGGCAGCAGATTCATTCCGGTAATCAGCAGCATTTTGGGCAAGTGGGCGATGCTCAGCAAAACCGCGTTGACCACCGTATCCCGAATGGTGCCGCAGTAGCGCACCACCAGCGGAAAAATCAGCCCGGAAACCAGCACCAGCGCCAGCATACAAAAACAAATGACCCCGATCACCGCCATCCGCCCGGGAAACGTCAGATACGCCACAATCCAGTAGTCCAGGGCCAGCATCCCTCCCAGAAAAACAATCAGCAGCCACAAAATGGTCGCCTTGGAGAAGTACCGCCGAAAGGCACGAAAAAAGTCCCTCGCGCCGCAGCTTTCCTCGTTTTGCATGGCCGTTAAGGCACTGAGCATGGCGCAGGTGGCGGCGCCCAGGGTAACGACCGGCAATGAGCATACCACCCATAGGAAATTGATTTTGAACAGCGAAACAAATTTGCCGCACAGAAGCATGAATTTGGAATCCGGAGAAAGCTTCATAGAATACCGCCTTCCGTTGAAATACGATTATCCAAAAAGATGACCGGGAAGCGTTAACGCTGGTTTTTTTCCTGCTTTTCGATGTGGGTTTTGGCCAGCTGGCTGACGGACTGCTCATAATCCTCGTTAGCCAGGGCTGTGAAGAGAATGTCCACCACGTTCAGCTGGGACATCCGGGAGGACATGGCGCCGCTGCGAAACAGCGATTCGTTGGCGGCGGTATAGAGCCGGAGATCGGCCAAATCGGACACCGGCGACTGGACGCATCGGGTAATGGCAATGATGGGCGTGCCGCCGCGCTTCAAATTTTTCATGCACGCGATGACCTCAGATGTCACGCCGGAGTAGGAAAATACCAGCGCCACATCCTGGGTGGTGGCGTTGCAGGACTGCACAAGCTGGGAATGCCAGTCCTCGTTGATAACACACAGCTTGTTTAAGCGCAGAAACTTGAGATACGCATCCTTGGCGGCGCAGAGGGAGGCGCCAAGGCCGAACAGATAAATCACCCGGGCACGGCGCACCAGCTCCACGCTTTCCCGGAGCACCGCCACATCCATCAGATCCCGGGTTTCCTCCAGGGACAAAATGTTGGCATAGGTGATCTTGTCGATGATCTGCTCCAGGGAATCCGAACGCTGAATTTCCTTCTGGTCGTTGCGCAGGGTCTGCTCCCGCCGGGCCAGCTCAAAGGTCACAGCCCGCCTAAATTCCTTGTAGCCGGAATAGCCCGTGTGGCTGCACATCCGGACAATGGTGGAGGGAGAGGAAAAGGTTCTTTGGGCCAGCTCGTGGACACTGAGATCCACCACAAGCTGCGGCTCCGCGAGGATCCGCTCCGCCACACCCCGTTCCGTACTGGAAAACTGCTGGGAGCACTCCCGAAGCCGAAGCAGTGCGCTGCTCATCCACATCCCGCCTTTCGCATCCGTAAGCATTGCCATTTGCCTCTTTTGAGAGGCATATAGCCTATTGTAACGTTTTTCGGGCGGAAAGGCCATGCATTTTGTGCCTAAAAAAGAGAATTGTGATTTGTGCATTATGTACATTGTAAAAGGAAATATTTTGCCGTTGTTTCACTAAAACGAACAAAAATCGTCGTTTCCAACCAGTCGATGAAATATTGTTTCATATCCTTGCCGATTTCTTGACACAAAATACAGATTCCATTATAATAATTTTAACGCTTACGGTTTGAGTCCGGTATCGCCGGAAAACCGTTGGCACAATTTGAACATCAGGAGGAAACATAAATGAAGAAGATCATTGCTCTGCTGCTGACCTGCGTTATGGTTCTGGGGCTGTTTGCCGGCTGCGGCGGCGGAAAGACTCAGGAAACCAAGGCTCCCGAAAACCAGCCCGCTGCTGGCGCGGCCACGGAAGCTCCCGGGGAAGCGGCTCCCGACACCATCGTCATCATGGCGCCCCCCGTCACCGGCAGCTATCTGGAAAATCTGAAGGTCTGGGCCGCTGATTTCCACGAGCTGTACCCCAACCTCACCGTGCAGGTCATCGAGACTTCCTGGGGCGACCACAACGATAAGCTGTCCACCACGGCGCAGGCCGGCGAGGCTCCCGATATCGCGGAGATCTCCTCCAATGCCCTTGGCACCTACGTGGAGATGGGCGTTGCCATCGACATTGCCCAGTACATGGACGCCGACCGCCTGGCCGACTATGACGCCAACGCGCTGAAGTACCTGTCCCTGGAGGGCACCACCTACGGTCTGCCCCTGTATCTGACCATTCAGTCCATCGGCGCCAACAAGACCATGATGCAGGAGCTGGGCATCGATGTGGCCAAGATCCAGAAGGAAGGCTGGACCTACGAGGAGTTCCTGGATGTCATCAAGACCGGCACCAAGGACGGCTGCTATGGCTTCGTCTTCGCCAACTCCGGCGTTACCGCTTCTGACATGCTGTATATGTTCGGCGCTGGCGCTGGCCTCAGCAACACCTTCACCCCCGATCTGAAGTACACCTTCACCTCCGAGAACATGCTGACTCTGCTGAGCGCCATTGAGGAGATGACCCAGTCCGGCTACATGCCCAACTATGGCGTGGAGGCTGGCCAGCGTATGGTGATGTGCCAAACCGGCAACGCCATGATTTTCGGCAAGGCAATGCCCCTGTTCGAGGCCAACTTCAAGAAGAACAACGCTGCTCTGGAAGCGGGCGACGGCACCGCTGTTGAGAACTCCCTGCCCATGGACTACGCCTTCCTGCCCGTGCCCACCATGCTGGATTGCCAGGAGTCCTGCTACGGCACTGTGGACGGTCTGATTGCCATGCGCAACAAGAATACCACGGACGAGCATCTGAAGAACGTCCTGCTGTTCATGGACTACATCTGCTCCGGTGAGCGGATCGCCACCTGCATGAACGAGCTGTACCTGGATCCCGTCTGCCAGTCCGGCCGTGACGCGCTGGTTCTGGAGGAGGGCCGTGATGCCGACAACCTGGCCACTGCCGCTCGCTGCATCGCCATGGTCCAAGCGCCCCCCGAGGGTGTTACCGCTGAGATGACCTCCACCGCCAAGAAGCTGATGGACGAGCAGATCGTGCCCAAGTTCCAGCTGCTGCTGGCCGGTGAGACCACCGCTCAGGAAGTTTACGATCACATCTGTGAGGCTGCTTACGCTGCCTTCGGTGAAGAAAACTGCGTTTCCGGCAAGCTCGGCTAAAGAATCGGACACCCACCCCACCTCGGTGGGGTGGGTATTTTCTACTGATTTTCCTAAGAAAAGCAAAGAAACGGAGCCTGTCTGATAAGGCCACTGGTTTGTCAGATAAAGTATTACTCTGGGAGGTAGACTATGAACGCCACAAAGCCGAAGCGGCAGCAAGTCCACCACAAGCTGAGATTCACCAATGAGGATCTGTGGGGATATATCTTCATTGCTGCCGCCATGATTATCTTCTGTGTTTTTACCCTGTATCCCGTATTCAGCGCGGTATACACCAGCTTTTTTAACTACAAGCCCTTCGGTTCCGAATTTGTGGGACTAAAGAATTACGTCGAAACGCTGAAATATTCCAAGTTCAACCTGTTCTACAAGGCGGCGCTGAACACGTTGATTTATACCGCGGTGGTCGTACCGCTGTCACTTCTGATGTCCTTCTGCATCGCCGTGATGATCCTGCCCTTTCAGAAGAAGACCCAGTCGGTTTTCAAAGCCATGTACTATCTGCCCGGCATCGCCTCCGGCGTGGCGCTGTCCGTGGTGTGGCTGTGGCTGTATGATTCCTCTCCGGACGGCATTTTCAACCGGCTGCTGGGTATCTTTGGCATCCCGGCCCAAAACTGGCTGTCCTCCACCAAAACCTCGATGCTTTCTCTGATCATCATGGCGCTGCTTTCCAGCCATGGTGTTCGGATTATCACCTATATTGCCGCGCTTCTCGGCATTGACAACAGCTACTTTGAGGCGGCCGAGCTGGACGGCGCAACCTTCTTCCAGAAGGTGCGCTTCATCGTCTGGCCTCTGGTCAAGCCTACGACCTTGTTCCTGCTGGTCACAGGCGTCATTGGTTCCTTCCAGGTGTTCATGAACGCCTACATGATGACCGGCGGCGGCCCGGACAATTCCACCACCATGATTGGCCTGTTGATCTACAACAACGCCTTCGTTTACGGCAAGTACGGCCTTGCCTGCGCCCAGGCCATTCTGCTGGCCATCGCCATCGCCATCATGTCGTTGTTCCAGTTCCGGCTGATGGGCGTGGACGTTGAGTATTAAGGAGGGGGAACCAATGGCAACTACCGGTTTGTATTCCCAGCACCTGCACAATAAAAAGGTGCTTTACCTGCGCAATACCGTCATCGCCATCATTCTGATCGTTCTGGCGGCTGCGACGCTGTTCCCCATCTGCTACATGATTCTGTCCGGCTTTGGGCCAAACGTCTCCACCGCGGGCAATATGCGCACCATTGTTCCCTCCCGTCTTACCCTGGAGTCCTTTGCCGCGTTCTTCCATTTCAGCGACTATTCCCTGCGCTGGATCCTCAACAGCTTTGTTGTGGCGGCAGGCGCGGTCATTGGCAACGTGATCTTTGCCTCCATGGCAGGCTATGCCTTCGCCAAGATCCGGTTCAAGGGCAGCTCCTTCCTGTTCGGTCTGATCCTGGTGGCCATGATGATTCCCTACCAGGTGACCCAGGTACCGCTGTACATTCTGATGGTGCAGAAATTCTCCATGACCAACACCTACGCGGCCATGATCCTGCCCGGCTTGTGTACGGCCTATAACATTTTCCTGTGCAAGCAGTTCTTCTCCGGTCTGCCCACGCCTCTGATCGAAAGCGCCAAAATCGAGGGCTGCAACCAGTTCCAGATTTTCGTGAAGATCATCCTGCCCCTGGCCAAGACGGTGCTGGCGGTTATGGCCATCAACACCTTCATGTCCAGCTGGAACGACTTCTTCTGGCCCTTCCTGGTGACCAACGATCCGTCCATGTACACCATCCAGGTTGGCTTGAAGCAGTTCAAGTTCGCCAACGAAACCCTGTTCGCGCCGATGATGGCCGGCGCCACCATTTCCGCGCTGCCCATGTTTGTCATGTTCTTCGCGCTGCAGAAGTATTTCATGGAAGGCGTCACCATCGGCGCCGTCAAGGGCTGATTGTTTTCAAAAAACCGGCCCCCACTTTCCCGGTGGGGGCCGCTCTTGTACCGAGGTTCCAAACATGATCATTCGAAGCTATACCCCCGCCGATGAGGACGCTTTGCTTTCCCTGTGGAACACCGCGGGGACGGCGATTGGCTTTGCTCCACTGAGCCGGGAAAAGTTCCGCGCTCTGCTGATCGGCCACCCCCACTTTTCTCCGGAATACACCTTCCTTCTGGAAGAAAACGGAACCATTCTGGGCTTTTCAAACGGCTGTACCGGGTCTGACATTCCCAAGGGGGATGTACGGGGCTATGTCAGCTGTGTGCTGCTGGCCCAGGAGGCGGACACCCCAGAAAATACGGCGCTTCTTTTATCCGCTCTGGAACATGCCTTCCGGAAAGCGGGAAGAACCTACAGCGCCGTCACCTTCTTCAACCCCATCCGGCTGCCCTGGATCATCCCCGGGACGCCGGGACATCAGCACAACAACGCCCCCGGCATCGCCGTGGATATCCCGCTGCATGATCGGATGCTGTCCCTGGGCTACCGGGAATTCACCAGAGAGTGCGCCATGTACTTAAACCTTGCCGACTACGAAACCCCGGCCTGGGTTGGGCAGAAGGCGGAGAAAATGGCCCGGGAGGGCTACCACGTGGCCCGCTACGATCCCGCGCGGCATACGAATCTGGAGGAAATGGTGGAGTCGCTTGGCAACGCCATGTGGTCAGCGGAAATTCCAGCGGCGGGGAAGGCCGGAATGGATCTGCTGGTGGGGTTGAAGGGCAATACCTGCGCCGGATTTACCGGGCCGGTCTATCCGGAGGAAACCGGCCGGGGCTACTTTGCCGGACTGGGAGTCGCCCCGCAATATGAGGGCCACGGCCTGGGTACGCTGCTGTTTTACCGGCTTTTGGAGCGGGAGAAGCAGGTCGGCTCCCAATATATGTCTCTGTTTACCGGGGAGGACAACCATGCCCGGTTCATCTATCTCGGCGCGGGATTCCGGATCGTCCGGACATTCGGCGTCATGCTGAAGGAGTTGTAGGAGAATGAAAACGCACACCGTACTTGCCATCGGCGCCCATATAGGCGACGCGGAGCTGACCGCCGGCGCGCTGCTGGCCACCTGTGCCGTCCAGGGCGGCAAAGCCGTGACCCTTGCCTTGACGGCCGGGGAAAAGGGCGCCCCCGCCGGTGCAGACATTTCCGAATACCGCCGGAATAAAATCGCGGAGGCGGAGGCCTTCGCCCGGGAGCTGGGAGGAGAAGCCTATGTTCTTCCCTATGAGGATGGGCTGCTCCCGGATAACGATGCGGTTCGCTTTGCCGTCTGCGACATCATCCGCAAGGTCAAGCCGGACATCATCGTTACCCACCACGAAAACAGCATGCACAAGGATCATGAAGCCTGTCACCGGATCGTGGTGGATGCCTGGTTCTATGCGGCCATTGCGGGTTTTCAGCGGGAACTGCCGAAGCATTTCGCCGCGAAGCTGTACTTTGCAGAAAATTGGGAGGACGCCCCCGGCTTTGAACCCTATGTATACCTGGATGTGACCGATGGGTATTCCCTGTGGGAAAAGGCCATCGACCATCACTGGTTTGCGGTGCATTCGTCCAGCTTCCCTTACAAGGAGTATTATTCCCACTTAAAGCGCCTGCGGGGCATCCAGGGACGAAAGGGCTATTGTGAGTGCTTTATGATCCCCAAGGAGCAGTACAAGCTGGTGCAGACCATGGAGGATATTTGATATGGTGGAATTACAGAAAATTGCCACAGAGCAGAGAAATCCCAATACCATGAACATTGATACCCTGTCCACCCTGGACATGGTGAAGCTCATCAATCAAGAGGATCACCGGGTCGCTGAAGCGGTGGGCCTGGTAACGGACAAGATCGCCCAGGCTGTGGATGTCATTGCCCAGCGCCTGGGCCAGGGCGGCCGGCTGATTTACTGCGGCGCGGGAACCTCCGGACGGCTGGGTATTCTGGATGCCGTGGAGTGTCCTCCCACCTACTCCACCGACCCGGAGATGGTGCAGGCACTGATGGCCGGCGGCTACGGCGCGATCTTCCAGGCCGTAGAAGGCGCGGAGGACAGCAAGGAGCTGGGTGTGGAGGATATGCGGGGCATCGGATTCCGCGAAAAGGATGTCCTGGTTGGCATTGCCGCCAGCGGCCGCACGCCCTATGTGCTGGGCTGCATGGAGTACGCGAAGCAGCTGGGCGCGCCCACCATTTCCGTCACCTGCTGTCCCGGCAGTGCGCTGGACAGCTTCGCGGACATTGGCATCGCCCCAGCTCCCGGCCCGGAGGTCGTCACCGGCTCCACCCGAATGAAGTCCGGCACTGCCCAGAAAATGGTGCTCAACATGCTTTCCACCGGCGCGATGATTAAGCTGGGGAAGGTTTATGGCAATCTGATGGTGGATGTGAAGCCCTCCAACGAGAAGCTGGTTCGGCGGTGTGTGACCATCGTATGCAGCGCCGCGGAATGCACCGAGGCGGAGGCCGTGGCCGCGCTGGAGCAGTGCGGCTACCGGCCCAAGGCGGCCATTGTCATGGTTCTGCGGGGCGTGGACGCTGGCACCGCCAACCGGATGCTGGAAGCTGCCAGCGGTCGGGTGGCAAAGGTGCTGGAGGCGTAAGCAATGGCGCTTCTGAAAGTGGAGTACGCCGCCAAGTCCCTGGAAATGGCCACCGTCTTCCGGGCGGTGCTCCCCGACGAGGGGGATTTGGGAAAAGTGAAGGTTGTCTATCTGCTCCACGGTCTGACGGACAACTGTACCGGCTGGATCCGGTATTCCGCCTGTGAGCGATATGCCCGGGAGCGCAGTGTGGCACTGATTCTCCCGGAGGTTCAGCGCAGCTTCTACATTGACGGGGTGCATGGACTACCCTATTTCACCTACCTCTCCCAGGAGCTGCCTCAGACCGTCCACCGGATGTTCGGTCTGAGCCTGGATAGGGAGCAGAACTATGTCATGGGTCTGTCCATGGGAGGCTTTGGTGCGCTGAAATGCGCCCTAACCCATCCCGAACGGTACGCGGGCTGTGGCAGCTTTTCGGGGGTAACGGATTTGGAGGGACTGCGAAAGCTCCCCTCCCCGCCCCTGCATTCCTGGGAATTCGACGCCCTGCTGGGCGCCGGGCAACCAGCAGGCGCGGAAAATGATCTCTTTGCCCTGGCCGGGCAGGCAGCGCGCCGAATGCCGGTCTACCTGTCCTGTGGTGAGCAGGACAGGCTCTATCCCATGAACGCGGCCTTCGCCTCCCATCTGCAAGCACTGGGAGCGAACTGCCGCTTTGACCATCGGCCCGGCGGCCATACCTGGGACTTCTGGGATCGTTCCCTCCAGGATTGCATGAACTGGCTGTGGGGGATGTAGAATTGACGAAACATCCCCCTGCCCTTCGGCAGGGGGAGGCTTTACAGATTGATGCGTCCCATGACCACACCGTGCCTGGCACCGGTGGCGGAGGGCGCGTTATTGCAGACACCAAAGAGGGCTTCGTTTGCCAGCAGGGCAAAGGCCACCGCCTCCTTGGCGTCGCTGTCCAGCCCCAGATCCTCCTGGATCTGCACCCGGCATTCGGGGAGGGCGTCCTGCAAAAAGCGCAGCAGGGTGGGGTTCCGGCTCCCGCCGCCGCCCACAACCAGCCGGGCAGGCATCCGGGGTGCGAACCGCCGCAGGCTCAAGGCAATGGATTCCGCCGTAAACCGGGTAGCGGTAGCCAGCACATCCGCCAGGGGATAGTCCCCAAAGGCAAGCAGGGACTGTACATAGTCCTTGCCGTAATACTCCCGCCCGGTGGTCTTGGGAGGCTGCTTGGCAAGGTAGGGATCCTCCAGCATATGCGCCAGCAGCTCGGGAATAACCTTTCCGGATGCCGCCAGCCTGCCGCCGTCGTCATAGCCCAGTCTGCCATTGGTCAGCTTTGCCGCCAAGGCGTCCATCACCATATTGCCCGGGCCGGTATCGAAGGCCGTCACATCCTCCAGCTGGCAACCGGCGGGCAGCAGCGTGACATTGCCGATGCCGCCGATGTTTTGAAGGGCCACATCCTCGGTTTCACTGCGGTAGAGCAGGAATTCGGTATAGGGTACCAGCGGCGCGCCCAGGCCCCCTGCCGCCATGTCCCGGATACGGAAATCGCTGACCACAGGGCAGCTGAATTCCTCCGCCAGGTACGATGGGTCGCCGATTTGCAAGGTGCCCCGGAGACTCTCCCCCAGATAAGGGGTCTGCTCGGGAATGTGGTAGACCGTCTGGCCGTGGCAGCCGATGAGGTCAATTTGGGGTGTTCCGGTCTGGTTCAGCAGATTCCGAACAGCCTGGGCATAGCGCTTTCCCAGGTGGGTTCCCAGCAGGCACAGCTCCCGGCTGCCCCCCACGTCACCGCCGCAGACGGCGAGGATCCGCTGGCGGGTGAGCTCGTCGAAGGGCTGGAAGTAAAAGCCCAGCTGCTCCACCTTCGTGTTCCGTCCAAAGCCGGTAATCCGGGTGAGAACCGCGTCCACGCCGTCGGCAGAGGTGCCGCTCATCAGCCCCACCACCAGCCGGGAGGGCTGCTCCCAAAGCGCGCAAAATGGATGTTTCATATTGGTTCCTCCTTTTTGGTAAGGGGAAATGCGTTATCTTTAGTTTACCCGGTGTATCACCGGTTGTCAAGTAAACACGGATTCCATCGGCAAGAATGGACTGCGGGAGATTGTACTTTCCCGGAGCGCTTGAGAAACAGAGGAAGCCTGGGGTTTACGCAAGGAGGTAATTCAAATGGTTTTATTCGGCGCTGACCGTGTGGCGGAATTCCGGCATCTGTTTGTCGGACGCACGGCGCTGCTCACCGGCCCTTCCGGGCGCACCAGCGGGAATGCGCCCACCATCGATGTTCTGAAGGCGTGCTGCGATTTGCGCCTGCTGCTGGCACCGGAGCACGGTGTTCGGGGAGACAAAGCCGCGGGCGCCTTGTTTTCTGATGAAATCGACATCGAGAGCGGGCTGCCGGTGCGAAGTCTTTACACAAAGACTTCCAAGCGCCTGTCGCCGGAAACCCTGGCATTGTTCGATACCCTGGTTTACGACATTGCGGATGTGGGGTGCCGGTATTACACCTTTCTGACCACCCTTCGCTACTGCATGGAGGACTGCGCCGCCGCCGGAAAACGGCTGGTGGTGCTGGATCGGCCCAATCCTCTGGGCGACCGGGTGGAGGGCGGACTTCTGCGGCAGGAGACGGCCAGCTTTGTGGGAGGCTATCCCATTCCGGTTTGCTATGGTCTGACCTGCGGTGAGCTGGCGCGGATGATGAACGCCGAACTAGGCTGCGGATGCGATCTGCAGGTCGTGCCCTGCTCCGGGTTGACCCGAAGCATGACCTTCCGGGACTGGGGCCACTGCTGGGTGATGCCCAGCTTGGGCATTCCCCGGTATGAAACGGCGCTGCTATACCCCGGTACCTGTCTGATCGAAGGCACCAATTGCTCCGAGGGCCGGGGAACCGCCGATCCCTTTGGCATCCTGGGCGCGCCGTTTATCCGGGGGGAGGCCTTCTGCCGGGCGTTCAACGACTTGGGCTGCCCTGGTGTGGAGGCCACGCCGGTATACTTTACCCCCACGACCTCCAAGCATCAAGGAACCCTCTGCGGCGGCATCCAGCTGCACATTACGGAGGAAAGCCGCTTGGAGCCGGTGGCCATGGGTGTGAAGCTGCTGGATCTGCTGCGGCGGATGTACCCGTCGGATTTCCAATTCCTCCCGCCGGTACGGCCGGACGGAAAGCCCTTTCTGTCCCTGCTGGCAGGGCATCGGGACTTTGAACGGGCCGACTGGGACGTGAAAGCACTGCTTGACCGGTATGCCCAGGAAAGCCAGGCCTTCCGTCAAAGGAAAGCCCCCTACGAATATTATCCAAAGGAGTGACCGTTATGGAAATGACCGTGAGACAAATGCTGGGACAGAAGCTGGTGTTCGGCTTCCACGGAACGACCCTTTCCCAGGAGTTTAAGGCGCTGATCCGGGAATATAAAATCGGAAATGTGATCCTTTTCCTGCGCAATGTGGAAAGCGCCGCGCAGCTGCATGCTCTGTGCGGGGAAATTCAAGCCTTGATCCGGGAGGAGACCGGCTATCCGGCCTTTATTGTCATCGACCAGGAGGGCGGCATGGTCAGCCGTCTGCCCAAGGACGCCGTCAATGTCCCCGGCGCCATGGCGCTGGCCGCCACCGGCGACCCGGAAAACGCCCGCTTAGCCTCGGAAATCACCATTCGGCAGCTGAAGGGGCTGGGCGCGAACTTCAATATGGCCCCGGTGCTGGATGTGAACTCCAATCCCGCCAACCCGGTGATCGGCGTCCGCAGCTTTGGCGACCAGGCGGATATGGTGGCGAACTTTGGCCGCGCCGCCATTGCTCCCTATGCCGGGAGCGGCGTTCTGTGCTGCATCAAGCACTTCCCCGGCCACGGCGACACAGCGGTGGACAGCCACCTGGGGCTGCCCAGAGTGGATAAGACGGAGGAAGAGCTGGAGCAGCTGGAGCTGATTCCCTTCCGCCGGGCCATGGAGGCAGGTGCGCAGGCGGTGATGATGAGCCATGTGCTGTTCCCCAAGCTGGAGCCGGAGCAGCTACCCTGCACCATGTCCCGCCGGATGACCACGGGACTGCTGCGGCAGAAGCTGGGATTCCAAGGCTTGATTCTCACGGACTGCATGGAAATGGGCGCGATTCAGGATCATTTCGGTACACCGGCCGGCGTGGTTGCCGCCATCAAGGCAGGCGCGGATCTGGCGGAGATTTCCAGCACCTTTGCCCTGGAGCAGGGCGCTGCCCAGGCGGTCAACGAGGCAGCGGCGCGGGGGGAATTCGATCTTGCCGAAATTCGGGAGTCGGTGGAACGGATTCTGCGCTTTAAGCGGCAGCTGTTTTCCCAGCCGGACTGCGGCCTGTGTAACCGGCCGGAGGATCATCTGGCAGCGCAGAAGCTGAGCCATATGGCAATCACCCAAGTGGGCGGGCACCGGTTCCCCGTGGACGGGAACACTTTCTTCTGCGGCTGTGCGGACTACCGTGCCTCCGGTGCGGGCAATGAAACGGGCAATGCCTCCACCTTCCCGGCATATATGGGGCAGGCCTTTGGAGCCAAATTTCTGGTCACGCCGAAGGATCCCAGCCCGGAGGATATCCGGCTGGCGCTGCAGCAGTCGGAAAGCGGAGACAAGATCGTCCTTGGCACCTGCAACGCCCACCTGTTCCGGGGACAGCTGGCCCTGGCTCAAGCCCTGGCCGCCACAGGAAAGCCGATGGCGGTGGTGGCGCTGCGAAATCCCTATGATCTGTCGCCGCTGCCGGACACTCTCTGGAAGCTGGCCGCTTACGATTACAGCGAGCCGGCACTGGCAGCCCTATCAGAGGTTCTCCGTGGAGCGCCCCCCAAGGGCTGCTGCCCTGTGGCGCTGTGAGGTGACGCTATGGTGATTGCGGGAATCGACGGCGGCGGAACCCATACCCGGCTGGAGCTGCGGGATGAGGAAAACCGTCTGCTGAGCCGGACGGAATTCGGCCCGTTTAATCTGAACGCCATCGGAGAAGCTGCCTTCCGCCGCCTGCTGCGGCAGGTTTTCGCCGCTTGCGGTAATATGGCGGACTGCGCCAGGCTTTGTGTCGGCGGGGCGGGCATTTCCAACCCGGCGGTGGGAGATATCCTGGGGCAGGAGCTGGAGCGAGCCGGCTTCTCCGGAATGTGGAAACTCTGCGGCGACCAGGAAATCGCACTGCGGGGGGCCATGGACGGCCCCGGAATCGCGGTGATCGCAGGCACCGGCTCCATCTGCTTCGGAAAAAATCAAGCGGGACAAACGGCCCGCAGCGGTGGCTTTGGCCATCTCATTGACGACGGCGGCAGCGGCTATGCCCTGGGACGGGATGTGCTGTCCACGGCGGTGCAGGCGCTGGATGGCCGATGCCCGGACACAGCGATCCTGGAACGGGTATACCACCGCCTGGGCCGGGAGGATCCCGGAGCAATCGTATCCTTTGTCTATGATGAAACGACAGACAAGGCCGCCATCGCCCGGTTTTCGTCCATTGCCCTGGCGCTGGCGGAGGAAGGAAACCCCACGGCCCAGGCGATTTTAAACCGGGGCGCCGGAGAGCTGTACGCCCTGGCAGCGGCGGTTCAGCGCCGGCTGGGACTGGAGGGACGGCCAATCGCCCTGCTGGGCGGGCTGCTGAGTGGGGAAAACCCCTATCGCCGGGCAGTTGCCCGGAAGCTGGCCGACCTGGGCACGGTCATTTACCCCGCCCACGATGCGCTGTGGGGCGCCGCGCAAATGGCTTGGGAATTGTGTTGATACAGGAAAACAGGGCTTGCCTTCGAAAGCTGGGAAGGCAAGCCCTGTTTGCAATGGGATTTGGTTATTTCGTCAGCCAGCGGGCGATGTCCGCATCGGTGCCCAGAACCTGGTGGGTTCCCTCCAGGGTGTGCAGGGTGCCCGCGTGGTAGTCCAGGCCCGAGGTGGCATAGTCATAGCTTTC
Organism: uncultured Oscillospiraceae bacterium; assembly: GCA_964471315.1. Lineage (GTDB taxonomy): Bacteria > Bacillota > Clostridia > Oscillospirales > Oscillospiraceae > Faecousia. The sequence continues at coordinate 16,607 of CAYYGF010000013.1, forward strand.
CGCGACCCGGGTCTTTTCCACCCGGGGGTTGGGGCTGGGGATCGCGGACAGCAGGCTTCTGGTGTAGGGATGCACCGGGTTGGAGAAAATCTCCTCGGTGGTGCCGGTTTCCAGCAGGTGGCCCAGATGCAGCACACCGATCCGGTCGGAAATGTACTTGACCATGGCCAGATCGTGGGCAATAAACAGATAGGCGGTGCCGGTCTCCTGCTGAATGTCCTTCATCAGATTTACCACCTGCGCTTGAATGGACACGTCCAGAGCGGAAATGCATTCGTCGGCAATAATCAGCTTGGGATCCATAATCAGCGCCCGGGCAATGCCCACCCGCTGACGCTGCCCGCCGGAGAACTGGTGGGGATACCGGTCGGCATGTTCGGGGGCCAGACCGACCTTGGCCAGAATCCGGTCGATTTTTTCCTTTCGCTCTGCGTGGGAGGCATACAGGTGGTGGATGTCCAGGCCCTCACCAATGATCTCCCCCACCTTCTTCCGGGGATTGAGACAGGCCATTGGATCCTGGAAGATCATCTGCATCTGGGTTCGCAGGTCTACCATTGTTTTCTTGTCCAGCTTACCGCTGATGTCCTTGCCGTCAAACAGGATCTGGCCGGCCGTCGGCTCATACAGCCGAATGATGCTGCGGCCGATGGTGGATTTCCCGGAACCGGACTCCCCCACCAGACCGTAGGTCTCGCCGGGGTAGATGTCGAAGCTCACCCCGTCCACCGCCCGGACGGTGTAGTGGGCGCTGATCTTAAAATACTGTTTTAAGTTTCTGACCTGTAAAAGAGGCTGTTTTTCGCTCATATTATGTTGCCTCCTTCTTCATTCGTTCAATCCGTGCTTTCAGCTCGGCAGGCATTTCCACCTTAGGCGCCCGGGGATCCAGCAGCCAGGTGGCAGCATAGTGGGTATCGGAAAGCCGGAACATGGGCGGCTCCGCCCGGTCGTCAATCTTCAGCGCGTACACATTCCGGGGAGCAAAGGCATCGCCGGGCATGGGGTGCAGCAGATTTGGCGGGGAGCCGGGGATGGTGTAGAGCCGATCGTCGTCCGTTTCCAGATCGGGCATGGCGCTGAGCAGGCCCCAGGTGTAGGGATGGGCGGGCGCATAGTAGATTTCATCGATGGTGCCGGTTTCCACAATCCGTCCGGCATACATCACGTTGACAAAATCCGCGACCTTCGCCACAACCCCCAGATCATGGGTGATGTAGATAACGGAAATGTTCCGCTCCCGCTGAATTTTCTGGATCAGCTCCAGAATCTTCGCCTGAATGGTCACATCCAGGGCGGTGGTCGGCTCATCACAGATCAGCAGCTCCGGATCACAGGCCAGGGCTATGGCGATCACCACCCGCTGACGCATGCCGCCGGAGAGCTGATGGGGATAATTCTTCATCCGCTCCTCCGCGTCGGTGATGCCGACCTCCTTCAGAAGGGCAACGGCCTTTTTGTAGGCCTCTGCCTTGGGGGTTTTGTAGTGCCAGATCATGCCCTCCATGATCTGCTTGCCAATGGGCATGGTGGGATCCAGACTGGTCATGGGATCCTGGAAGATCATGGCAATCCGCTTGCCGTTGATGTGGCGGCGGATATCCTTTTTCTTCATCTTCAGAATGTCCACGGTTTCGGGGGTGCCGTCATCGTGGCGGTAGGTGTATTCGATGGTGCCGCTGTCCACGGTGCCGTTTTTGGCCAGGATGCCCATGGCGGCCTTCACGGTGACGGATTTCCCCGAGCCGGATTCGCCCACAATGGCAAGCGTCTCCCCCCGGTACAGATCCAGATTCACGCCCCGGATGGCATGGACGGGGCCGGCGGTGGTGGAAAAGGTGATGCTCAGGTCACGCACAGTTAAAACTTTTTCACGTTCCATTGTACGCACCTCACATATCTTTCATTTTGGGATCGAAGGCTTCCCGCAGTCCGTCCGCCAGCATGTTGAAGCTGAGCATCAGAATGGCAAGCACCGCGATGGGCGGAATGATCTGGTAGGGATGGGTGGTGAAGCTGTTGAAGGCATCGCTGATCAGACTGCCCAGAGAGCACTGGGGCACCGGAATGCCCAGGCCTACAAAGCTCAAAAACGCCTCGGTAAAGATGGCGGTGGGGATGCTGAACATCAGCTGGGTGATGATCTGTCCGATAATGTTGGGCAGTACAGCGCTGAAGATAATGTGGATGCTGCCCGCGCCCAGGGTGCGGCTGGCCAGGACAAATTCCTGCTCCTTCAGCTTCAGCATCTCCGCCCGGGCAATCCGGCTCATGCCAATCCATTCCGTGATAACCAGCGTCAGCACAATGGTACCGAAGCCGGGTTTCAGAACCATCAGCAGCAAGGTACAGATTACCAGCCGTGGGATGCCGTTGTTGATTTCGGCAAAGCGCTGCATGACGCTGTCGGTGACGCCGCCGAAGTAACCGGAGATCAAGCCGTAGCACATACCCACGGTCATGTTAATCACGGCGGAGACCAGGGCGATGCCAAGGCTCACCCGGGTGCCCTGCCAGACCCGTGTCCAAATATCCCGGCCCAGGGTGTCGGAGCCGAACCAATAGTATACATCGTCCGCGCCCTTTTTCTCGTAGCCGTTGACAATCTTCACGCCGGTGGAGGTGGTCATTTTCTCGTCGCCGTTGAAAATACCCAGCTTCTCCAGCCCGGGGATGCGAGGGGCAAAGTTCTTTTCCGAAAGGTTCTGCTCCGCGTAGGTGTATTGGTTCATACCGGGGCCGACGATGGCGAAAAAGGTGATCATCACAATCAGCACCAACGCAATTAAGGCGCCCTTGTTGCTGATAAAGCGCTTGTAAACATCCTTCCAATAGCTTTGGGAGGCGAAATTGCTGTCAATCCGAACGCCGGCAATGTCGTTCTTCAGCTGGAAATCATCGTCCTGGAAGGTATATTCCGATGCCTGCGGCATAACGGCAGGCTTCTTTTTTCCAAACATCATTTCGTTTTGCCACCGTCCTTTGCCACCCGGATCCGGGGATCGATAATGCCGTAGAGAATGTCCACGACCAGCATAATGCCGATGTACATAGCCGAATAAATAAAACTCAACGCGATTACCACATTGTAGTCATTGGACTGGATCGCTGTCACCAGCAGGCTGCCCACGCCGGGGATGGAGAAGATTTTTTCCACCACCAGGCTGCCGGTCATCAGATCCACAATCAGAGGCGCCAGCACCGTGATAATGGGGATCAAGGCGTTTCTCAGCGCATGGCGGACAATGAGCCGCCAGCCGGTGATACCCTTGCTTTCCGCCAGCTGCATGAAATCGCTGTCCAGAATCTCCAGCATTTCCGTCCGGGTGAACCGGGCAATGCTGGCCATGGTAAACATGGACAGGGCGATGCTGGGAAGCACCGAGGAGGCAAAGGGCGTCTTATCCGCATAGAGCATGGGGAATATCTTCAGCTTGAAGCCGAAGGTGTAGCTTAACCCCAGAGCGAACACATAGCTTGGCACGGAAACGCCGATGACACTGATTAAGGTACTGAGATTATCCCAAAGCGTATTGTGCTTTAAGGCGGCGATGATACCCAGAATCAAGCCCACCAGCGCGCCCAGCGCCACCGCCTGGCCGCCAACCTTGATGGAAACCGGCAGACGGCTTTTGATGAGCTGGGTGATGGGGGTGTTTTTGCTGATCGTGTAGCTGACACCGAAATCACCCCGGCACAGATTGGCAACATACTTGCCGAACTGGACAACGATTGGCTTGTCCAGGCCGTACTTTTCATACAGCACGGCCCGCTGGTCGTCGGACAGCTTTTCATCGTTGAAGGGGGAGCCGGGCATCAGCTGTAACAGGATAAACAGCACCAGCGTGATGGCCAGCAGGGTGAACGCGGAAATCAAAACACGTTTTATAATGTATTTTTTCATGTTTGGTTTCTCCTTTCCGGTTGCGAAGGGCGATGGCGGCGCCCGATCAATCGAATTGACAATTGACAGTTGACAGTTGACAATTTTGGGATTCCTCCGGGATGTAGGAAACAATACCGAAATTGTCAATTTTCAATTGTCAATTGCAAATTCATTCGCAAAGGTGGGCGATTTGAAAAAGCGCAGCGGCTTTGGGTTTCAAAGCCGCTGCGCCATTGCATCGGTTATCTTACAGAGGTTTCTCATACGATTATCTGATAAAACCATTTGGTTTTATCAGATAGACACCGCCTAACGGC
>CAYYGF010000014.1:0-20202 GCA_964471315.1 uncultured Oscillospiraceae bacterium
TCAGCGCCCGGCCCACCGCCAGCATCTGCTGCTCGCCGCCGGACAGGGTGCCGCCAGCCTGCCAGGATCGCTCCTTCAGCCTGGGAAACAGGTCAAAGACCCAGTTTAGGTCGTCGGTCAAGTCATCCTTGCGCAGATACGCACCAATCTTCAGATTTTCCAGTACCGTCATATCCGGGAAAATCCGCCGTCCCTCAGGCACCAGGGTGATGCCCCGGGACACAATCAAGTTGGAATCCTTACCGGTGATATCCTCCCCTTGAAAGGAAATGCTGCCGCCACTGGGTTTGACCAATCCGGCGATGGCCCGGAGTGTGGAGCTTTTGCCCGCGCCGTTGGCGCCGATCAAGGTCACGATCTCCCCCTCGGGGACATCCAGGCTGATTCCTTTCACTGCCTCAATGCCGCCATAATGAACCTGTAAGTCCCGAATTTCCAGAATGTTAGGCATCGTCCGCCACCCCCAAATAGGCCTCGATCACCCGTTTGTTCTGCTGAACATCCTTGGGAACGCCCCGGGCGATCTCACTGCCGAAATCAATCACATAAATATAATCCGAAATCTTCATCACCAGATCCATATGGTGCTCGATGAGGAATACCGTCAGATGGTGCTTATCCCGGATCTCCTGGATGTATTCCGCCAATTCCTGGGTCTCCTGGGGATTCATGCCCGCCGCCGGTTCATCCAGAAGCAGCAGCTTCGGCTCAGTCGCCAGTGCCCGGGCAATTTCCAAGCGGCGCTGGAGGCCATAGGGCAGGCTGGTGGCGATTTCATCCTTGTACTGATCCAGCCCCTGCTCCTTCAGCAGCTCCATGGTTTCGGCCCGCATCCGGGCCTCCTCCTTGGCGTTGGCGCGGAAAGTGGCAGAGAACACATTCTGCTTGGCCCGCATGTGCTTGGCAACCAGCACGTTTTCAAACACGGTCATGCTCTTCCACAGCCGGATATTCTGGAAGGTTCGGGCGATACCCAGCTTCACCACATGATCCGGCGCGGGGTCAATATTGCGCTGGCCTGTAAATTTGTCGGCATTGGTACCCAGGTAATTCTTTTTCATCTTACCGGTGGGATGGCTGCAAATCATGGTTTTGCCCATGAATTCCACCCGGCCGTTGGTGGGCTGGTACACGCCGGTGATGCAGTTGAAGGCCGTGGTCTTGCCCGCGCCGTTGGGGCCGATCAAGGCCACGATCTGCCCTTCCGGCACCTCCAGGGACAGGTCGTTTACCGCCACCACGCCGCCGAACTGCATGGTGACATTTTCCATCCGAAGTACGATTTTTTCGCTCATGCCGCTCAGCCCTCCTTTTCCGCCGGGGTAGCAGCGGTTTTCTTTTTCGGCTTGATCTTTTTGAAAAGTCCAGCGATGTCTTCCCAGCTTAGCTCCTTATCGCCCATGATGCCTTTGGAGAAAAACAGGACGATGATCATGATGACGACGGAGAATACCACCATCCGGAAGCCGCTGCGAAGCAGGGGCACCTTAAAGCTGCCGATGTAGGTCTCGGCATCCAGGAACCGCAGCCACCACTCGGAGCAGGCCACGTACAGGAAGGTGCCAATGACGGAGCCGGAGATGGAGCCGATGCCGCCGATGACCACGATCAGCAAAATCTCATAGGTCATGGTGGAGGTAAAGGCCTTGGCCTGGGCATTGGCCACGTACATGGCAAACAGTCCGCCGCCCACGCCGGAGAAAAAGCTGGAAATTAGGAAGGAAAGCATTTTATGCTTGAACAGGCTGATGCCCATAGCCTCCGCCGCCACCTCATCGTCCCGAATGGCCTTAAACGCCCGGCCATAGGAAGAATGAATCAGCAGCACGATCACCGCAATGCAGGCAATGGCCACCAGGAAGGGCACGAAGGTGCTCAGCCGCAGCACCACCTGGCCAGATGCGTTCTTGATGTTAAAGTCGGCAAAGGTCGGGAAGTTCTTCAGCATATTCGCGCCGTTGGTAATGGGGCCCAGGGTCTGCCACTGGAAAATGGCCCGGAGAATCTCCGCGAAGCCCAGGGTCGCAATGGCCAGATAATCGCTCTTCAGCCGCAGCACCGGGGTTCCGATCAAGGCGGCGAACAGGGCCGCCACCAGACCCGCCAGCACCAAGCCCACCGCCACTGCGCAGATAAGGCTCACCGCACCGCCAAAACCGGCGCTGCCAAAGAGACTCTGGAACAGATCCACCAGAGAGAATTTCACCGCAGAGCCGCCATAGAGATAATAGACCTGCTCCTTCGCGGCCATGGGAACCGTCAAAATCGCGTAGGTATAGGCGCCCAGGAGCATGAAGCCCGCCTGGCCCAGGGAGAACAGGCCCGTAAAGCCATTGAGCAGGTTCATGGAAACCGCCACCAGGGAATACACCGCGCCCTTTTTCAGCACGGTAAACAGCTGGCTGGTCGGCGCGAACACCGCAGGCAAGCCGGGGATCCAGGCGCTGATGTTTTCCAGCACAATCACCGCCAGCAGCAAAAGGAGAATGCCCAGGATCGTGCGGTAGCAGCCCAATTTGTTGGTTTTCTGTTGCAGCATCGCTTCCACCCCCTTAAACCTTGTCCGTGGCCTTCTCGCCGAACAGGCCGGTGGGCTTGCAGGTGAGAATGATAATCAGCAAGGCAAACGTGAAGGCATCGGAGAACACGGATACATTCCAGCTTGACGGCAGGCCCTTGATAATGGTCTCGCAAATGCCGATCAGGAACGCGCCGATCACCGCGCCGGGGATGGAACCGATGCCGCCGAACACCGCCGCCACGAAGGATTTCAGACCCGGCATGGCGCCTGCGGTGGGGGTGATGGCAGGATAGGTGGTGAAATACAAAATGGAGCCAACCACCGCCAGGGCGGAGCCGATCACAAAGGTCATGGAAATCACGTTGTTGATCTTAATGCCCATCAAGCGGCTGGTTTCAAAATCCTTGGACACCGCCCGCATGGCCATGCCGATTTTGGTATGATTGATCAGCGTGGTGAGCAGCACGATCAGCGCCAGCACCAGAATCGGCGTGATAATCACCACCAGCTTGGTGGAGGTGCCCGCGATGTTCACCGTCCGGGTCAGCGCGTCAATGGCCGGGTAGGTCATCGGCTGGCCGCCGGTGACGTAGGTGGCCGTATTTTGCAGCAGATAGCTGACCCCGATGGCGGAAATCATAACGGACATTCTGGGCGCCTCCCGCAGGGGCTTATAGGCCGCCCGCTCAATGAAAAAGCCCAGCCCGATGGTCAGCAGGATCACAATGGGAATGGCAATATACATGGGCAGGGCAGCGGAAATGTAGATACCCAGCAAGCCCGCGACCATGAACACATCGCCGTGGGCAAAGTTGATAAGGCGCAGAATGCCATACACCATGGTGTAGCCAATGGCGATCAGCGCCAGCTGTCCGCCCAGGGAGATGCCGCTGAGCAGAATCGAGACAAGATAGTCAACAGATAGCAGTTGTTCCATGGGGAACCTCCCGTTCTTTCCTTCTGTCGGATAACACGACCATTGGCGGGGGCATAGCGCCCCCGCCAGAGCAGTGCATTTTGTTGCTAAGAGGCTCAGCTGCCGGAGCCGGTCTGGACAGTCTCCAGCACCCAGGTGCCGTTGGCGGTGTCCGCAGTCTTGATGTAAGCGGTATCCCGGACGGCGTCGCCCTGGTCATCAAAGGCGATGGAGCCGGACACGCCGGTGTAGGTAACGGAAGGCAGAATCTGCATCAACGCCGCCTTATCGCCGCTGTCCGCCTTCTTCATGGCCTCCAGCGCCACAAAGTAAGCGTCATAGCCCATAGCCGTTACTGCGGAGATGGTGTCGTTGCCGCCGTTGGCCGCCAGGGCCTCGGAGCTGCCGTTGATGTATTCCTTGATACCGGTGTCGAATTCGGGAGAACCGCCCTCCTGATAGAAGGTGGAGACATACAGCTGCAAATCCGTTCCGGCAATGGCCTCCAGAACCATGTTGTCGTCCAGGGTGTCGGAGCCCAGGAAGGGAGCCGCAATGCCCAGAGACGCGGCCTGCTTGATGATCTGCACGGCGTAGGCGATGGACACAGGGGTGAAGATGACATCCGCGTTCTCGTTCTTGGCCTTGTTCAGATAGGAGCCGAAGTCGGAGTTGCCGGTGGGGAAGGAGTCCGTGATGACCTTGCCGCCAGCGGCCTCAAAGACCTGCTTGAAGAACGCGATCAAGCCCTGGTCGTACTCGTTGCCGGTCTCGCCCAGGCAGTAAGCAATCTTGGCATCGAACTTATCCATGGCGAAGTTTGCCAGGACGTCCGCCTGGAAGTTATCCAGGAAACAGATACGGAAGTAATAGCTGTTACCGGCGGTGACATTGGGGTTGGTGCAGGTCACGCCGATGGCAGGGATACCGGCCTCCTCAAACTTGGGGCCGCCGGCAATGGAAACGCCGGAGCCATAGGAGCCAAGCACAATAGACACGCCCGCGCTGACCAGAGAAGAAGCCGCTGAGGGAGCCTTGTCCGTAGAAGAACCGTTGTCACCGTAAACCAGCTCAATCTTGTAGGTCTCACCGCCCAGCGTGACCTCGGGCATCTGGCTGTTGGCGTACTGCATACCCAGGATTTCCTTCTTGCCGCCGGAGGCGGAATCACCAGAAGAAGGCTCGAACACGCCGATCTTAATCACCTTCTCGCCAGAGGTAGCACCGCTGCCAGAAGAACCGCAGGCACACAGGGACAGCGCCATGCACACGGCCAGAATCATCGCTATGATTTTTTTCATTTTCTTATCCTCCCATCTTTTAAAACAATATCCACATGCCATGGACATCTGTTTTTATGTGGGACATTATAACGGAATCTTTCTGGAAATGCAATCGTTATTTCCAACACAAAAGAAGAATTTTATATCCAAATTTTATACAAAAAGTACATTATTTGCCAGGCTCGCCCAATTCAAGCAAGGAAATGGGCCACGGCGAAAACGCCGAGGCCCCAATTTTGGACGACTGTGTCAATTTCCGCTGCGAATCTGGAGCAGCTTGCTCTTCAGATCGTTTTCCATTTTTGCCATTTCCACTTCCGCCGCCTGGCGTTTTGCCCGGCCGTCGGCCTGAATCTTCATCACATCGTCCAGGGTCTGGATCAGCTCGGCATTGGTCTTCTTCAGCGTCTCCATGTCCACAATGCCCCGCTCCGCCTCTTTGGCTGTCTCCACGGAGGCCATGTGCAGCTTTTCCGCATTCTGCTTCAGCAGCGCGTTGGTGATGTCCGTCACCTGGCGCTGGGCCTGGGCCGCCTCGGTGGAATGGGCAATGCCCAGCGCAAGCACCATCTGATTCTTCCACAGGGGTATGGTATTGACTAAGGTAGTCTGGATCTTTTCCACCATCACGTTGTCGTTGTTTTGAATCATCCGAATCTGAGGCGCCGTCTGGATGGAAATGGCCCGGGTCAGCTCCAAATCGTGAATCTTCTTCTCAAAGCGGTTACACTTATCTGCCAGATCCTTGGCCGCCTGGGCATCCTCGGCCAGGCCGGTACGCCGTGCCTCCGACTCCAGATCCCGGAGTTTTCCCTCCCGTACCTCCTGCAGCTTTTGCTTACCGGCCAGAATGTACATGGTCAGTTCCTTGAAATAGGCCAGATTCTGCTCATACATCTTATCCAGCACGGCAGAATCCTTGAGCAGCCGCACCTGGTGCTGCTGCAAGGCGTCGCTGATCTTCTCCACATTGACCTCCGCCTTGGCATAGCGGGTCTTCATGGCCTCCAGTTTATTGGTCTGTTTCCGGAAGAACCCAAACAGGCCCTTCTCCTCCTCAGCGTCGAAGCCCTTCAGCTCACCCACCACGCCGGCGATCAGATCGCCCACCTCGCCCAGATCCTGGGTACGGACGTTGGCCAGGGCCGCATCGGAAAAGTCCGCCATTTTTTTCTGGGTTCCCGCGCCGTACTGCAAAATCTGCGTGGTATTCTCCACATCGATTTTCGCGGCGAAATCCGCCACCATTTTTTGCTCCTGGGGGGTCAGCACCGGCTCCGTGGCTTTTGGCTGGCGCAGGGCCGTCTCCTCCGCCACCACCAGCTTAGGCGTATCGTTCAGCTCCGGCTCCAGCGTCAAGCTGGGAACCGTTTCGGAAAACTCTTTGAATTCAGCGTCCATATATGATCTCCTCCATCGTTATTGCTGGTTCTTCATTTGGGAAAACCCGTCCTCCGTTAGGCCCTCCTGGGCCAGAAGGGTATTGAGGACGGAGATATCGCTGGAAACATCCATTGCGGTATCCTTAAACACAGAATCCAGCAGCTTTTCAAAGGCCAGATTCAGCGTATCCAGGGTTGCCTCAATCTCTCGCTTGGCGCCCTCAATATTATCTCCCTGGATGGGCTGGGCATCCATTTCCGCATAGGCGTTCAGAAGCTTCACGGTCATGGGCAGGTAATAGTCCATCAGCTTCTTCAAATCCGGCACGATCTCGGGATGTGCCTTGGCCCGGGCAAAAATCCGCTGCACAATCGTCTCCATGCGGGAGATTTTTTCGGATATCTCCTGCCCCGGGATGGCATCGTTGCATCTGCGGATCTCCGCGATGAAGGCATTTCCCTTGTCCAGAACCTCCCGCACCCGGGGATCCTGCGCTTGCTCTTGCATTTTCCGCGCTGCCCGCTCCTGCGCCGCCTGTTCCTCCGCAGCGGCCTCCAAACGCTGCCGTTCCTCCATTGCCAGGCGGCTGCGTTCAAAATTCTGGAAGGTTTCCTCGCTGGTGATGAGGGTTTTCTCCTCGTTATCCAGGTGTCCCTCCAGGAACAATCCCGCGTCGATCATCTGACGCAGTTCCTTACGAACAAACTTCACGTTTTTCCCCGCGTTCCGAGCCAGGCGTTCCAGGGTGCAGTGGGTCTTTTCCCCCAGGGTCTTCCGATATATTTTAAACCGGCCAACCCAGCCCAGGGTGCGGATTCCGCTAGCCAACAGGCCGATACCGGCGCCAAAAGCGCCCAGCGTCAGCACCGTAGCGACCGCACCCAACGTAGGGATTCCGGTAAGGGCCAGGATCATACTCCCCAAGAAAAACAGGAACGCGCAACCGGAAAGCACACTTCCCCCCACGATCTTGACGATTCCCTGGGCGGTTTTTCCATTGGTGCTGCCGTAAAGAACCGGAAGATTCCGTTTTGTCTCCACCGGAACCGGCTTTTCCGCTTCCTTTCCGGCTGGCCGAACCACACCGTCCACTGCCTTGCGCACCGCTTCGCTGCCAATATCCACCGCCCGGTTCACCGTCTGGGTAATGGTTTGATTCAATTTTCGGTAATCCTGGGAACTCACTGCCTGGTCTACGATCTGCTGAATGTTCTGCGCCAGGTCATCCCAGTCCTCATGATAACGCGCCATATTCTTCACTCCATATATTGGTGTTTTTATTATAGCGTTCTCCTGTGAAAAAAACAAGCTTTCTGCAAAAAAATGTACCGGGAAGGTACGTCTATCCTTCACCATGATAAAGAATCGGAGTCACTGAAAAATGACTCCGATTTTATCCGTAGCAAAACACATGGTGGCCAATTTCCCCCCAAATGGCATCACGGGAAGGCATGCGGGCGAAGTATACCACCCCGGAGGGCAGAATCCGCTGGCCATACAGCGCCCGGTCGATGGCCTGGTACTGTGCCTGCTGCGGCTGCGCATCCTTAAGGTATGGCACCGAGCGGAATTGCTCCTTTCCATAAATCACATCGTTTAGGGTATCCGAAAACTGGGACGACAGCATCCGGTTGAAAACCACCTCAGCCACCGCCTGCTGGCCCTCCAGGCTCTCTCCCCGGGCCTCCACCCAGATCACGCTTGCCAGCAGCTGCCGTTCCTCCGGCGTCAGCTGGATGCTGGGGAAGTTGGAAACCGACCGATCCAGCCTGGCTTCTTCATACACAGGCACCTGCTGCGGCATCTGACCCGGATCGTAGATCCAGGCACCGCTGTAGCCCTGCAAAATCTGACTGGCGGAAAAACCGTTGGCAAAGCCTTCCTTTAAGTCCCATTTATCATAATTGGGCGCGGAAGGGTCGTTGACCCAAATGCGTCCATCCTCGTCCACTCCGGTCAACACGATGAAATGCTGGGTGGTTGTAAACAGGGAACTGCTGGACATCAGCGCAATGACCAGTTTTCCCTGCTTCAGCGCATCCAAGGTTGCGTTCCAGCTGGGGCTCTTCAGATAGGGAAGCGCCAGCTTCTCCGAAGCGTATTCCAGTCTGGCAACGTTGTTGTCCGCCCGGCCGCCAAAATACTCCGCCAACTCGTCCGGCAAATAGGTATGCCCCGTCAGCGCAGTGGCCACCATGGCAAGGCTGGTAATGCCGCAGCCGTCCGTTGCGACCGTCCCTTCTCCGTACAGAGCGTCGGGGTAATCCGTCTGGAAATACAGCGGCACCTCCAACGGCTGCCCGGCGGAATAAGCATCCGCGCAGGAAACCGAGTATCCCACGATACCGTCACCCTGCCCCAGCTCCGGGATGGAAGGAATCAAGAGTTCCTTTCCCACACCTAATTCATAGCTGGATAGGAAGTGATTCCACCGGCACAGAGATTCCAGCGGCACACCGTAGCGCTCCGCAATTCCGGCCAGGGTATCCCCCGGCTGGGCCGTGTAATGCTCCGGTGGAATATACGGTTCCGGCGCACAGCTGGGATCCACCGGAATTCGCAGCACATCTCCCGGCTGTACCGTCTCCACATCGTTCAGCGCCAAAATGGCATCCTCGGTAACACCATAGTATTCGGCAATGGCAGAAAGGGTCACCCATTGCGGAACTGTGTATTCCGCACAGGCCAGATCTGGTTCGGTTTCCTCCGGTTCCGGGGCTGGCTGCTCCTGGGATTCCGTCTCCTCCGGCAGCTCCTCATACGCCGGCTCCGTGGCGATCTCTTCCGTAGGAATCGGCATTCCCGCACCGGATGCGCAGTCCTCCTCGTCACCCCACGTCTCCGCGATGACGGTTTCCGGTTCATCCACCATAATCTCCTCCGCGGAAACCGGCAGCATCAACATGGAAAGGCACATTAGGACGCTCATCCCAGAGGCAATGGATCTGGGATAAACCGCTGTATTCCGAAAGGGCAAAACCCGCCGATTCATACTCCACTGCCTCCTGCCAGCATGTCCCATCCAATCATATGGGGCTATTATATCGCAACTTTTCCACCTTATCAAGTTACAGGAAAAAAGCTGCCGCTGGGAGAGACGCTCGTCCCCCATGGCAGCTTTTTTACCATTACTTTACCTGTCTTCCTTTTACGAAAACCGATGCCACATCCGCGTTTTCGTCCAGGAACACCAGATCCGCGTCCATGCCATCGTTCAGATAGCCGATTCTGTGATCCAGCTTCAGCAGCTTGGCCGGATTCTCCGTCAAGGTGGGAAGAATCTGCTCCAAGGGCTTACCCGTAAATCGCAGCAGGTTTTTCAGCGCCCGGTTCTGGGTAAGGGTACTCCCGGCCCGGACACCGGTGCTGGCCAGCTTGGCGTCGCCGTCCACCACCACCACGTCGTTGACCCCCAGATGGTAGTTGCCATCCGGCAGCCCCGCCGCCATGATGGAGTCGGTGATGGCAACGCACTTTTCAAAGCCCTTCAATTTGGTCAGCATCCGCACAGAACCGGGAACCAGGTGCAGCCCGTCGCAGATCATCTCACAGAAGATGTCGCTTTCCAGCACCGCCCCCATGATGGCCGGCTCATGCTGATGGAACAGGCGCATGGCGTTGAAGGTGTGGGTGCACAGGTCAGCCCCCTTGTCAATAGCCTCCATGGCCTGGGCGTAGGTCGCGCCGGAGTGGCCGATGCCCACCAGAATGCCCAGCTTTTTCGCTTCCGGGATCATGTCCGAAACCCCGGGCACCTCGGGGGAAACGGTGATGTAGCGAATTTTTCCTTCCGCCCGTTCTTGATAATGCCGCAGCAGTTCGGCATCCCCTTGCCGCAGCAGGTGCTCGGGCATCGCGCCCTTGTATTCCGATGCCAGGAAGGGGCCTTCCAGATGGATTCCCAGCAGTTCCGCCGCATCCTGGCCTTCCACGCTGTCATAGGCCTTGAACTGATCGATACACCACTCGGTCTGCTCCACCGTATCCGTGAGCACGCTGCCCAGCCAGGCAGTGGTGCCGTTTCCGGCAAAGAAGCGGCCGATTTTCCGCAGATCCTCCGCAGAGGCGCCGTTCACATCCACGCCCACGGCGCCGTGGGTGTGAATGTCGATAAAACCGGGGACGATCTTTTTCCCGGCGGCATCCACCATTTCCGCTCCGGCGGGTGCCTGGCTGCACAGCTCCAGTTTCCCATTTCGAACATGGAGCGTCAGATCGTGAAAGGCGTGGTCATGGTAGACCTTACCATTGATAATATAGTAATCCATTGGCTGCTCCCCTTACAGCTCCGCCACGAAATCCGTCAGACGGATGAGCACATTGTCCTTGCCCTGGAGCAGGGACACGGGGAAGCCAGCGGTACGCTCGCCATAGGCCGCCCGGCGCACCACGGCCCGGTGCCAGTTACGGAATACGCCCAGGCTGATCCGGCGGGCGTTGTAGATCTCGTTGAAGCCGATGGTGACACACCAGTTGGGGAAATCCTCCAGAACGCCGCCAAAATCGCCGATGGCATTGGCCGTGCGGGTCTCCCGGGAGATGGGCAGGACGCGGGTCTTGAGCTGGATGAATTCCTCCGGTGTCAGCTCCGACTGGGCCTCGTTGAAGGCCAGATGGCCATTGATGCCGATGCCGCCGAAGGCGCAGTCCACGCCCCCCAGCTTCTCGATCAGGCTGGGGATGAAATCGATCTGCTCCGGATCGGGGAATACCCGGTGATCCTCCGGCACATTCAGCTCGGGGCGGATCTTGGAATACACGGTGCGCTCCATGAAGCCCCGGAAGCTCAGCGGATGCTCCATGGAAACCCACTTCTTGTCGTCGGTGAGGTACTCGTCCATATTGATAAACCAGCAGTGCTTCAAAGAAATATTCTCCCTGTTGACCCGCTCCACAAAGAAGGGATACTGACCCACAGGACCCACAGGGCAGATCAGCACACAGGTCTGTCCCGCGGCGGCTTTCGCCTGGATGATGTCGATCATCTCGTCAGCCATGGCGCGGAACACCGTTTCGTTGTCCGCCATGCACTGAAGGGGAATCTTAGGCGCGGCCATAAGCTGCTGGGCATCATACTGATAGTATTCGTGCATAATTCATTCCTCCAAAAAGGAAAAAAGGGGACGCAAAAAGCCTCCCCTTAATTCCAAATGTTATTTCTGGACTTCCAGGTACTCTTTGTAAACCATGTTCCAGATGTAGTTTTTCAGCTCGGTAAACCGGGGCAGCATCTTGGATTCCTGATCTCGGGGATAGGGAATGTCGATGTCGATGACCTCTTTGATCCGGCCGGGACGGGCGCTCATAACCACCACACGGGAGGCAAGCAGGATGGCCTCTTCCACATCGTGAGTGATGAAGAAACAGGTCTTCTTCTCTTCTTCCCAGGTCTTGAGCAGTTCGGTCTGGAGCTGGGTACGGGTCTGGGCATCCAGAGCGCCAAAGGGCTCGTCCATCAGCAGCAGGCTGGGATTGACGGCATAGGCACGGGCAATGGCCACACGCTGCTTCATACCGCCGGACAGCTCCTTGGGATAGGAATTGGTAAACTTCTCCAGGCCCACCATCTTAATGTACTTCATAGCGATGGCTTCGCACTCTTCCTTAGACTTCTTCTGCAATTTCAGCCCAAATTCCACGTTCTTCTTCACGGTAAGCCAGGGGAACAGGGCATACTGCTGGAACACAACGCCCCGGTCCACGCTGGTGCCTTCCACCGGCTTGCCGTCCACCAGGATCTCACCGGAGGTAGGCTCCAGAAGACCGGCCAGAATGTTCAGCAGGGTGGACTTGCCACAGCCGGAGGGACCGACCACACAGATAAACTCATTGTCCTGGATTTCCAGATTGGCGCCGTTCAGCGCGACAACAGGGCCGTTACGGCCTTCGTAGACCTTTTTGACGTCCTTGATGACGACCTTCGGGGTCAGATTTCTCTCTTCTCCTGCCATGAGGTCAGTCTCCTTTCAAAGAATTTCAGCGTCTTTTCCGCGACCATGCCGATGATGCCCACCACGATGATGTAGAGCATCATGGGTTCCGTCTCGAAGGAGGAGCTCAGGGCCCGGATCCGCATGCCGAGACCTGCGGTGGCGCCGGTGGATTCAGCGGCGATCAGGGTAGTCAGCGCCACGGAGATGCCCAGCCGGACGGCGGTGATGATGAAGGGGGTGGTCGCGGGGAAGATAACCTTAATGAACAAAACCGTATCATTGGCACCCAGCACCCGGGCGGCCTTAATCAGCGTCTCATCCACGTTGATGACGCCCTGGAACACGGTGATGGTAATGGTCAAGAAGGTCGCCAGGCAGATAACAATGATCTGAGGCGCCCGGCCGACACCGGCGGCGATAACCACCAGAGGCACGTAGGCCAGAGGGGGAATGTTACGGACGAACTGAATCCAAGGCTCCACAATGTAGCGCACCGGACGGTACCAGGCCATCAAAAACGCCACAGGCACACCAAACAGGAAGCCCAGCGCGAAACCGATACCGGCGGACGTCAGAGAACTGGCCACGTCGCCCCAGAACACGCCCCGGCCGCCGTTGGCCTTGGACGTTGCCATTTTGCCGAAAGAGCCGAACACTTCCTTCAGCGGGGGGAAGGCACGAGAGGTTACAGGGTTCGCAGAAAGCCAGCTCCACAGCAGCACCGCCGCCAAGAGTGACAGCAGCAGCCATCCCCAGTTGGGAATTTTGCTGACCCAATCTGTTCCTTTTTTCTTGTTATTCACGTTTTGGGCCTCCTTATGGTATTTTTCGTAAAAAAGGGGAAGGCAACCCAATGGACTGCCTTCCCAAGGCACATGAAATTACTTCGCGGCGGCCTCCATAATGCCGGTCAGCACGAAGTCGGCGGGAGCCAGGGCGGTAGCGCCATCCACAGCGCCGTTGGCAATGAAGGTAGCCTGCTGGTCAGCGTAGTAGCGCAGCAGCTCGCCATTGCCCAAAACCTCCTGCACCTGCGCGCTGGTCATCCAGGAACCATCGTAGCGCTGGCCCAGAACGGTGTCGGCGTCGGAGGAGATGATGTCAGCAATGTAACCGGCAACCTCAGCGGCAACGGCATCGTCGGTGGTAGCGGCAGCGGCGTAGTCCATGCCCTTGTACATGGCGCGGACAAAGCGAACCAGGATGTCCTCGTGAGCCTCAGCGTAGGCGGGGTTCACAACCCAGGAGCCGGGGGAAACCATCTTGGCAAAATCCACGTTGGAGCAGATGTCGGTTGCGTCCTTCGCCTGGGCCAGAATGGTCAGAGAGAAGGGCGACCAGGCAGCCACGGCGTCAACGGAGCCGGACAGGGCAGCGGTGGTCAGAGCGGTGGAATCCATGGACAGGGCATCCACATCCTCCATGGTCAGACCCACGGACTCCAGAGCGGTGGCCAGGATGGTCTCGGAGGAAGTACCGGCGGCGTAGCCGATCTTCTTACCCTTCAGATCCTCCAGCTTGTTCAAGCCGTTCAGACCGATGATGCAGTCGCCGTCGCCCAGGTGCTGCAGCAGCAGAACCTTCGCGTTGCCGGTAGAGCACAGCTTGTGGGCGCCGGGTCCGATGTAGGAAATGTCAATGTTGCCGGATTCCATAGCGGCGATTTCCGTGGGGCCGTCCTCGAAGGGGATCAGCTCCAAGGTGATGTTCTCCTCGGCAAAGTAGCCCTTGGCCTGGGCGGTAGAGACAGCCCACAGAGCGCCCCAGTTGGGCATGTAGGCGATTCTCAGCGTGACAGCCTCAGCCTTGGGCGCTTCGGTTTCGGCGGGAGCCGCCTGGGTTTCGGCAGGAGCCTCCGTCTTGGCCTGCGTCTCCGCGGGAGCCTTGGAGGAGCCGCAGCCTGCGAGCACGCAGACGATCATGGCAACAGCCATCAGCATTGCGATCAGTTTCTTCATTTTTCTTGCCTTCCTTTCAAGTGAAATCATCCGGTTTTTTATTGAAACGCCCAGCGGAGCACACTGCCTCACACTTTGGCGTAACAAACAGTCTGTAATTCTTTTTTAATTTTTAAAAAAAGAATTCCGAATTTCTTCGTTTTCTGGCGCTTTGCAATATCAACGTATCACAGGCAACCGATAAAGTCAATGATATTGTCCACATTTTTGGGCAATTCTACCTATTGCACAATTTCTTGGCCTCGTATTTATGAAAAATATTTAAGGAATTGTTTTTTGTGGAATACCAGTTGATTTTCTTTCGATTCAACGGTATAATCACAGCAAAAGCTAGCCTTATATCGTAAAATACTGGATTTCTCTCCGTTTTTCGGCAATCCAGACCAGGAAAGGACAATTGCCTATGTATGAAAAAGGCGCGAACCTGCCGATGCTCAAGCAGCGCAACAACGCCCTGGTAAAAAAGATCATCTACCAGCGCAGCCCGATTTCCCGCAGTGAAATCGCCCAGCAGCTGCATTTGACCGCCCCCACCATCACCGCCTGTGTCAATCCGCTGATTTCAGCCGGATTGCTGCTGGAATCCATTGTAGAAAATCCCGTCAGCGACGACCGTCCCCTGGGCCGCCGCCCTGCCCTGTTGGAGTTTGTGCGGGATGCCTACCGGCTGTGCGGCGTGGAACTGGGACCTTACTATACATATCTTGTTCTGACAGACCTGTGCGGCCACGTTTTGCGCCGGGAGCAGCTGGAACGCATGGAGGACGACTATACCGACGCGGTTCGCACCCTTTCCCAATGGATTCATTCCTTTTTAAAAGACGAGGATCGCGTGCTGGGTGTGGGAATCGGCCTGCCCGGCTGGGTAATGGGAACCGCCGGCACCATCTACAACAGCTTCCGAAAAGGCTGGAACGCCAAGGATCTGGCCGGAGATCTGCAAAAGCAGCTTCACATCCCGGTGGTCATGGAGAACAACGTCCGCACCCGTCTGATCGGCGCGGATCTGTTTGACCGGCTGGTTTCCCAAGATCCCGCCGTATACTTCTATGTCTCCTTTGGCTTGGCCTGCCCCATTATGATGGATGGCCGGGTGCTTTACGGCCTGTCTGCCGGCGCCGGAGAGATTGGACACACCAGTGTAGACCCCAACGGCCCCCCTTGCCCGGTCTGCGGTAAAAACGGTTGCCTGGAATCGATTTCCAGTGAAAAGGCAGTTCTTCGCCGCTGTCGCGCCATTATGCGCGCCGGAACCGGCACCATATTAACCGAACTTGTCTCCTCTCCGGAGGAACTGACCATCGACCATGTGCTGACCGCCCAGGAATGTGACGACCGGGCCGTGAATCTGATCGTCAATGACGCGATCCGGTATCTGGCCATTTCCCTGGCAAGCATTATGAATCTGATCAGCCCGGAAACCGTTCTGGTGGATGCCCATTTGATGCAGTCCCAGCGAAACCGGGAACGGCTGCTGTCCGTTCTCCAGGAAAATATCTATGATCCCTCCATTCATCATTCCGCGGTCACCTTCATCTCCTACGATGCCTTCGGCGGCGCCCGGTACGCAGCCGCCTTGGCAGTGAAAGCGCTGCTTCTGGAGGCGAGTCCGGAATAACCCCCGCACCGGTTTTCAGCAGTCTCTGCCCTCCCCGTTTCCCAGCCCCGGCAGACTGGTAATTTTCCCCGAAATAGAACCCCCTTTTTTGCCGAATCTGCCAATCTTTGATCGGAGCACGGAAAACTTCCCCGGATTGTGTTGACTTTTCCCTTGCGCATCCCTATAATTTGTATGAAGAAAAGCCAGGTGGTTGACGGAAGGTCAAGGTTTTTCTTTATAGGAGTTTTTTAATTAAAATTCTTAAATATTTACAAATCATCCTTACAGGAGGTACATCACTATGGCACTTGTCCCCATGCGCGCGATTCTGGAGGCCGCTGACCGCTATCGTTACGGCCAGGCCGCCTTCAACATGAATAGCTTTGGTCAGATCGAATCTGCCATCCGGATTCATGAGCTGCTTGGCTCCCCCGCGATTCTCCAGGGAGCGGAAGCCTCCAACGCTTTTATGGGCGGAGAGCAGGACTTCATGCACGGTTCTCCGGAGGGAAAGCGGAAGGGCGCAAAGAACATCGGTGACATCGTAAAGAAGTTCGGCGCGGACAGCGCCATTCCCATCGCCCTGCACCTGGATCACGGCAAAACGCTGGAATCCATCAAAGCCTGCATCGATGGCGGCTATACCTCCGTAATGATTGACGGCAGCAGCCTGCCCTATGAGGATAATGTGGCTCTGACCCGGGAGGTCGTCAAGTATGCCCACCCCTACGGTGTCACCGTGGAGGGAGAGCTGGGCGTTCTGGCAGGCGTGGAGGATCACGTCTTCTCCGCCACCTCCACCTACACCAACCCCCTGCAGGCTGTGGATTTCTTCAAAAAAACCGGCTGCGATGCTTTGGCCATCAGCTACGGCACCTGCCACGGCCCCAACAAGGGCAAGAACGCCAAGATCCGCAACGAAATCGCCATCGCCATCAAGGAGTGCATCCAGCACGAGGGCATTACCGGGTATCTCGTCAGCCATGGCTCCTCCACCGTTCCCCAGATCTACGTGGAGCAGATCAACGCCCTGGGCGGCAAGCTGGTGGACGCTTTCGGTATCGATGTGGCCCAGCTGGTGGAAGTAGCCAAATGCGGCATCAACAAGATCAATGTGGACACCGACATCCGCCTGGCCTGCACCCGCAATGTGATGCGTCTGTTCACCAAGTACCCCGAACTGAAAAACAGCCCCTCCATCGGCGCCGTTTACGAGGCTATGGCTGCCAATCCCAAGAACGTGGATCCCCGGAACTATGTTTCTTCCGTGATGGATGCCATCCTCTACGGCGAGGAAAAGGACGAGGACGTGGCCCGGCTGATGCAGTGCATGAAGGACGGCGTGGTTGACGCCTGCGCCCCGCTGCTGGTACAGTTCGGTTCCTTCCGCAAAGCCCACCTGGTAGAAATGGTCACCTGCGAGCAGATGGCCGAACGTTATCAGAAAGCAGGTATTTAAGTATGAAGCATATTTTTCTGAATCTGAAGCGGTTCGACGTGCCGGTTTGCTATGGCGGTGTCAACCGCATCGCTCCCTTGCAGGAATGGGGCGGCTATATCGTAAAGAACACCCAGGAGGCCTTGAAAAAATACGATCCTTCCGAAGTGGAATTCGTTCAGTATTTCCCCGAAGCCCATATTCTGGGCGCCGCCGCTGCCCGGAGTGAAGGCAGCCCCGTGCAGATCGGCTGCCAGAGCGTGTACCGGATGAATACCGCTGTAGGCGGCAATTTCGGTGCCTTCACCACCAACCGTCCCGTATCCGCCATGCTGGCCTGCGGCGTCAACGCCACCATCATCGGCCACTGTGAGGAACGCAACGATAAAATGGGCATTCTGGCGGAGGCCGGTGTTACGGACACCAAGGCTGTTAACCGGCTGCTGAACCAGGAAATCAAGCTGGCTGTGGAAAACGGCATGACCGTGTTGTACTGCATCGGTGAGAAGGATACGGAGCTTGACCACTGGGACGAGGTGCTGCGGGAGCAGCTGGAGATCGGCCTCGCGGGCGTGGACAAGAGCAAGGTCGTCATCGGCTATGAGCCGATCTGGTCCATCGGCCCCGGCAAGACCCCTGCCGGAAAGGACTACATCACCAAGGTCGCCCGGTTCGTCAAGGAAGTCACCGGAGGCATCGATGTGGTCTACGGCGGCGGTCTGAAGGTGGACAACGCCGAAATGCTGGCCTCCATCCCGGAAATCGACGGCGGTCTGATCGCCTTGACCCGGTTCCAGGGGGAAATTGGCTTCTACCCCGACGAATATCTGGAAATCATCCGCACCTATCTTGGAAAATAAGGAGAATAAACTATGAAACTGGATTTTGAATACGGCCACGGCCTAATGTCCGCGAATCTCCCCGACAACACCGATGTGTTTATCCCCGGCACCACCGTCCCTGATCCCGAGTGCCTGCCCCAAGACTGGGACAGCCTGTACAACGCTACTTTGGAGAGCATTCGCCACCCCTACGGCATGCCCGCTCTGAAGGAGCTGGCCGCCCCCGGCAAGACCGTGGTGTTCGTCATCCCCGACATCGTCAAGGGCGGCTGCCAGCCCACCGCCCACCGGAAGGTCTCCATCCGGGCGTGCCTGGATGAGCTGTACGCCGGCGGCGTCCGGAAGGAGGACATCCTGTTTATGTTCTCCAACGGTCTCCACCCCCGGGCTACCGTACCGGAAATGAAGCAGATCCTGGGGGAAGAGCTGTTCAATGAGTTCTACTACACCAACCAGATCACCTCCCACGATTCCGAGGATTACGACCACATGGTGGACCTGGGCACCACGAAGCGGGGCGACCCGGTGCTGATGAACAAGTATGTCTTCGACTGCGACATCCCCATCCTCATCGGCCACACCCAGGGCAACCCCTACGGCGGCTACTCCGGCGGCTACAAGCACTGCGCCACCGGCATTACCCACTGGCGGAGCATCGCCTCCCACCACGTTCCCAAAGTCATGCACCGGGCGGACTTCACCCCGGTCTCCGGTCACAGCCTGATGCGTACCAAGTTTGACGAGATCGGCCAGCTCATGGAAGAGAAGATGGGCCATCCCTTCTTCTGCTGCGACGCGGTTCTGGACACCTACTCCCGCCAGATCGCCATTTTCTCCGGCTATGCCAAGGTGATGCAGCCCATCTCCTGGGAGGTTGCCGACAAGCGGACCTACGTTCCCTTCGCGGAAGAAAAGTACGATGTGATGGTGTTCGGCATGCCCCAGAACTTCCACTACGGCGACGGCATGGGCACCAACCCCATCCAGATGATGCAGGCCCTCAGCGCTCAGGTAATTCGTCACAAGCGTGTCATGAAGGACAACTGCGTGATTATCTGCTCCTCCATTTGCAACGGTTACTTCCATGACGAACGGTGGCCCTACCTGCGGGAGCTGTACGAAATGTTCCAGCACGACCACATGAACATCCTGCCGGACATGGATCGCTACGGCGAGTATTTTGCCACCAACCAGGAGTACATCCGCAAATACCGCTTTGCCAACGCTTTCCATCCCTTCCACGGCTTCTCCATGATGAGCTGCGGCCACATCGCGGAGATGAACACCAGCGCCATTTATATTGTAGGCGCTCAGGAGCCGGGCATTGCAAGAGGCATGGGCCTAAAAACCCGGGCTACTTTCGAGGAAGCCCTGGCTGACGCCATGAAGAAGTACGTTGGCCCCAATCCCAAGATCCTGGCCCTGCCCCAGACCTTCAAGCTGGGCGCCGTCCACCTGTGCATGAAGGACGAGCCTTACCAGGGTTAAGACGGAAAGGAACCGACTATGGCTGGCAATCTGATTATCATGCACGGCGGCGGCCCCACTGCTGTGATCAACGCCTCCCTCTACGGGGCAATCCGTCAAGCCCAGAGCAGTCCCGAGGTTGACCGGGTGCTGGTAGCCATTGGCGGCACCGGCGGCTTTCTGCGGGAACAAATCAAGGATGTGACGGACTACTCTGACGATCAGCTCCGTGGCCTGCTGAGCAGCCCTGCCTCCGCCATCGGTACCAGCCGGGACGCTCTGGAAAAGCCGGAATATGAGGCCATGGTGCCCATCCTGCGCAAGTATGATATCAAATATGTGCTGATGAACGGCGGCAATGGCACCATGGACACCTGCGGCAAGCTCTATGCCGAATGCGCCGCCAACGGCATCGGCGTCATTGGGATTCCCAAGACCATGGACAACGACTTGGCCGTCACCGACCACGCCCCCGGCTTTGGCAGCGCCGCCCGGTATGTGGCCGGCAGCACTGCGGAGCTGTGCTGCGATGTGGAGGGCCTGCCTATCCATGTGGTGGTGCTGGAAACCTCCGGCCGGAACGCCGGCTGGCTCACCGCCGCCGCGTCCCTGGCCACGGACAGCTACGCCCACGGCCCCGACCTAATCTATCTGCCCGAACGGGACTTTGATCAGGACGCCTTCCTGCGGGATGTGAAAAAGCTCATTGAAACCAAGGGGCATGGTGTGGTAGTTGCCAGCGAGGGATTGCACTACGCCGGCGGCAAGCCCATCGTAGAGCCGATCTTTACCGTTGGACGGGCCACCTACTTTGGCGATGTGGGTTCTCACCTGGCAAATCTGATCATCAAGGATCTGGGC
>CAYYGF010000015.1:0-20139 GCA_964471315.1 uncultured Oscillospiraceae bacterium
GTACAGTGGGGCATCAGATCCAGAGCCGCCCGCACCTCCGGCTCCCCCTCGTCGCCGATATTCACATTCTTGAGGTGGACTTCCTCCTCATCTGTGGACAAGGTCGTGCCGTAGAAATCAAAGGTATAGTGAAATTGCACCTGGGGTGCGGCATCCATCAGCGCCTTCACATCCGTCTTGCTTAGGCGGCTGCTCCCGGCGCTGTCCATCAGCTCCACACTTTCCAGATTCGGCAGCATGGCCAGCTTTTCCACAACCCCCGCCACATCGGCGCTTTCCATAGCGGACAAGTCCAGCTGGGTGGTCTGGGTGTCGTATTCCTGGCCCAGAAGCGCTACCGTACAGGTGAAATCGATGGTCTCATAGGCCTGCTTCAGCGCTTCGATCTGCTCCAGGCTCAGCTCCGGCATTTTCAGCTGGATGGCGCTGACCTTGGGCAGATGGGGCAAATTCTCCATCAGCGTGTCATAGGTGTAATCCCCCGCTTCCAGCACCAGTTCCTCCGTATCCGGGGCAAAGGTCTTTCCGCCCAGATCCACCTGGTAGATCACCTGGCACTTCGGGCGCTGGGCCTGGAAATCCTCCAGTAGCGCGTAATCCCGGCAGCCGGTAGCGTCCAGCTTCTGGAGCTTGGGGAAATAGTCCAGCAAAATCCGCGCGTCCTCCCCGCTGAAGCTGGAGATGGTCAGACTGGTGCTGTCACTGGGGTATTTCCCATTCTGGAAGGGTACGTTCCACAAAATTTCGCACCCGGGCAACTGGCTGTGAACCGCGTCATAATGAGCAAAGGAGATGTCCTCCTCCCGCAGATCCAGGCTCTGGACGTGGATGGAGTATGCCTTTCCGTCCACAAAAATGTGGTTGTCCCGGTACCACAAAAACCCAATGGCCCCGGCCACAAGCAGGCTTAGGATCAGCACGATCACCACCAGGATGGTCACAAGTTTTTTCTTCACGGCAATGACCTCCAAAATATTCAAGTTTTTTGCATCATAGCATATTTTTCCGCAAAATGCAACCGCTTACCCAAAAAGCGCCGCCTCCGGGCAGACGGAGACGGCGAAAAGAAGGGTTTTTTTATTTTTTCCGGTAGGTGGAGGGGGTGAACAGCATCAGCAGAGGGAAGATCTCCAGCCGCCCTGCCAGCATGTCAAAGCTCAGCACCAGCTTGGACAGGTCGCTGAAGGGGGCATAGCTGCCCACCGGGCCGCAGACTCCCAGAGCCGGGCCAATGTTGTTGATGCAGGCCGCCACGGCTGTGAAATTGGAAACATGGTCAAACCGATCCAGGGAAAGCACCAGTACGCTCAGGCTGAACAGCACCAGAAACGCGGTCAGAAACGCTTGAATGCCGGAGCCGGTCTGCTTATCCAGGGGCTTGTCCTCAAATTTGAGGCACCGCACCGTCCGGGGGGAGCGCATGGTACATAGCTCCCGGTAGGCGCTCTTCACCAAAATCACCAGCCGGGAAACCTTGATGCCGCCGCCGGTGGAGCCGGCCATGGCGCCGATGAACATGATCGCCACCAAGATAGCCTGGGAAAAATTGGGCCACAGGCTGTAATCCGCCGTGGTGTAGCCGGTGGTGGTGATGATGCTGGACACCTGGAAGAAGGCATACCGCACGCTGCTGCCGAAACTGCCGTACTGGGGTAGGATGTTCCAGGCAATCAAACCGGTGGCAGCGGCGATGATGCCCACATACCAGCGCAGCTCCTCGCTTTTTACCACGCTGATCACATCTCCCAGCAGCAGATAATAGTACAGGTTGAAATTCACGCCGAACAGCATCATAAAAATGCCGATCACATAGTCAAAGTATGCCGAATCATAATAGCCGATGCTGGCAGCCTTGATGCCAAAGCCACCGGTGCCCGCCGTGCCAAAGGCGTGAATCACCGAGTCGAACAGGGGCATTCCCCCCACCACCAGCAAAATCACCAGCAGCACGGTCATGGCAAGGTAAATACCGTACAGGATCAGTGCCGTATGCCGCACCCTGGCCACCAGCTTGCCACAGGTCGGCCCCGGCACCTCTGCTTTCATAATGTATAGGGTCTGGGCATCGGATTTGGGCAGCACCGCCAGCACAAATACCAGCACGCCCATGCCGCCCACCCAGTGGGTGAAGCTGCGCCAGAACAGCATTCCGTAGCTCATAGCCTCCACATCCGTCAGAATGCTGGCGCCGGTGGTGGTGAAGCCGGACACCGTCTCAAACAGGGCGTCCACAAATCGGGGAATCTCCCCAGAGATCACAAAGGGCAGCGCCCCGAATACCGACAGCAATATCCAGGAAAGGCCCACGATGAAAAAGCCCTCTCTGGCATAGATAGCGTCGTTTTTCGGACGCCGGGCGGACATGGTCTGACCCAGCGCCAGCAGCACCAGGATCACCGCCCCAAAAGCCAGGGGGCTTTCCCCGTAGACCAGGCACACCGCCAGGGGCAGCAGCATCAACGCTGCCTCCACCTTCAGCAGCATCCCCACAGTATAGACAATCATACGGCCATTCATGCTCAGCCCTCCGTCAAGGTATCTCCCAGGCCCTGGAGACCGGGAATGGTGGTGACCACCGTGACCAGGTCGCCGGGAAGCATATAGTCGCTGCCCTGGGGGTGAATGAGCCTGCCATCCCGGACAATACCCGCGATCAGCACGCCCGTGCGGAAGGTCAGTTCCTGGAGGGTCTTTCTCACAAAGGGAGCGTTCTCGCTGACCTCAAATTCCAGGGCCTCCATCCGGCCGTCCAGCAGCCGGTATAGGGTCTGGACGCTGCTGCCGTGGGAATTGGAAATGGCCCGGACATAGCGCACAATCCGGTCGCCGGTAACCGTCCGGGAGGACACCACGCTTTCGATTCCCACACTTCGCAGAATGGTCAGCAGGTTCGCCCGGTTGACCTTGGTGATCACCTTCTTGACCTGCTGCGTAGCGGCAAACATGGACACAATGATGTTTTCCTCATCCACGCCGGTCAGCGCCACGCAGGCATCCACACTTCCGATGCCCTCCTCGATCAACAGCTCCTGGTCGGTACCGTCGCCCCGGAGGATCTCCGCCTTAGGCAGAAGATTGCTGAGCATCTCGCAGGTGGCCTCGTCCTGCTCCACGATCTTCACCCGGATCCCCAGCCGGAGCAGCTGGACGGCCAGATAAAAGGCAATCCGCCCACCGCCCACGATGAGCACCGAGCGGACGCTGTCCCGGTATAGTCCGGTGCGCTTGAAAAAGGTATTGAGGTCGGCGTGTCCCGCGGAGATACTGATATGATCCCCCGCCCGGAGCACGAAATTACCGGTGGGGATGATAATCTCCTGGCCCCGCCGCACAGCGCAGACCAGCACCTGGGCACCGAATTTGGCTTGCAGCTCCTGCAAAACCACCCCATCCAGGGGCGTACCCGCAGGCAGGGTTACCTCCGCCATTTCCAGCCGTCCCTTGGCGAACAGCTCCAACTTGGTGGCACTGGGGAAACGCAGCATCCTTCCGATGGCGTCCGCCGCCTCCATCTCCGGGTTAACAGCCATGGAAAGCCCCAGCTCCTCCCGCAGAAACAGCATCTGCTGGAAGTAGTCCGGATTGCGCACCCGGGCAATGACATGCCTGGCGCCGTTTTTCCGGGCCATGATGCAGCACAGAATGTTGAATTCATCCGAGGATGTCAGCGACACGAACAGCTCCGCCCGGGGAATGCCCGCCTGCTTCTGCACCTCCAGGGAAGCGCCGTTTCCGCAGACGCCCAACACATCGTACCGGCTGGTCATGCGCTCCACGACCTCCGGGTTGTGATCCACCACGGTGACTTCGTGACCTTCCTTGGCCAGATACTCTGCCACTGTGCTGCCCACCTTGCCGATACCAACCACTACGATCCGCATAGTTCCTCCCTGCCCTTCCGGGTCTTTGCGTGTTCTTTATGAATATCGCAAATATCTTAACAAAGTCTTAATTCCTACTATCATACACTTCCTTTCCCCAAAATGCAACCCTTTCCTCCAGAAACTTCCACTGTGCAACCAGCGGTTGCGAAAAAAAGCAAAAAAGCACGCCTGCGTTGGTAGACACGGACGGTTTCCTCTGATATACTATAGAAAAAAGGGGGAAACGCCATGTTTCTCGGAGAAAACATCCAATATCTGCGTCGGAAAAACGGCTTGACCCAGGAGACCCTGGCCCAGCGGCTGGGGGTATCCCGGCAGACCGTATCCAAATGGGAATCCGGCGAAGCCCTCCCGGAGTTGACCAAGCTGCCGGAGTTGGGAGATGTGTTCGGCTGCAAGCTGGACGCCCTGCTGCGGGAGGATCTGGCGGAGCGGGAGCGCCGCTATTCCCAGGTGCGGGTGGTGCGTGTAGCGGGGTTTCGCTTGGCCCAATATGTGGTAATCTCCCCCCAGCCGGAGGCGGATGCCGCCGCCCATCTGGAACGCTGGGCCAGGAACGCGGGGCTGCCGGACACCGCCGCATCCATTGGCTGGGCCTTTCCCCAGGTCACGGCGGAGCAGAAAAGCCGATTTGGACTGCGGGGCTATGGGGCAGGGCTGATTCTGCCGGAGGATTTTTCCGGAGAAGGCGGCAGTGTGGAACTGGTTTCTCAGCCCCCGGCGGATTACGCGATGCTGACCGTCTGGGGCAAGGTGGATGCCCTTCTGCCTCAGCTTTCCCAGGCCGTTGCGCTGATTTTCGACTATCTGGGCCGCAACGGGCTGCGCAAAAGCGCCGGGGAGGGCGTTCTCCCCTGTTTCCACCGGCTCCGCCAGGAGGCGGGAGAGGCTTTTCTGGATGTATTCGTCCACTGCCAGGGGGCAGTGTCACCACCGGAATATCATTTGTAATGCGGATCGGCCCAAATCGTTTGTATCAGTTGACAGTGGAAAGTTACAGTTAAGGTGTCCCCTCGGGACATATTCATTATGCATCAGCGGCGGTTGCCCCGCAAGCGAATGCAACGCTTTCACAGGAAAAATACATCGCATCCCCACTGCTGCGGTATCCCAATCAGCATTTCATTTTTCAAAAGGAGATTGATAATATGGCAAACACACTGGTCGTTTACTATTCCCGCAAAGGAGAAAACCATATGCCCGGCGGCATTCAAGTGCTGGAAAAAGGCAACACCGCGTACGCCGCGGAGTACATCCGGGACGCTTTGGGAGCGGACATTTTCGAGATCGACACCATCAAGCCCTACGCGGAGAATTACAGGTCCTGCTGCGCGGAGGCCGTGGCGGAGGCCAAAGCCAACGCCCGTCCCGCGATTCAAGGATATGTGGCAGACATCCAGCCCTATGATACCATTTTTGTGTGCTATCCCTGCTGGTGCGGCACTGCGCCCATGTGCGTGTTCACCTTCCTGGAGCACTACGATCTGACGGGCAAGAAAATCGTCCCCCTGTGTACCAACGAGGGTAGCGGCATGGCCCACAGCGAGCAGGATCTGCGTTCCGCCTGCCCCGGGGCCACCGTCGTCCCCGGCCTGTCCGTCAGAGGCCACCAGGCGAAGGACAGCCAAGCCCAAATCGCCGCCTGGGCCAAGGAAAACGCATAGTATTCCCATAAAAAGAAAACACGTTCCACGGTAGTCCCGCCGTGGAACGTGTTTCGTTATCCCAATATCCTACAAGGTCGCCGCCATGACGGCCTTGATGGTATGCATCCGGTTCTCCGCCTCGTCGAAGACGATGGACTGGCTGCCCTCGAACACTTCGTCTGTGACCTCCATGCAGTCAAGGCCGAATTTGTCGAAAATCTGCTTGCCGATGGTGGTGTTCAAATCGTGGAAGGCAGGCAGGCAGTGCATAAACCGGCACTGGCTGCCGGCGTTGTCCATCCATTCCTGGGTCACCCGGTAGGGCAGCAGGGCGTCAATGCGCGCCTTCCAAACGCTGTCCGGCTCGCCCATGGACACCCACACGTCGGTATAAATCACATCCGCGCCCCTGGTGGCCTCCCTGGGATCGGTGAGGAATTCCAGCACCGCCCCGGTTTCGGCAGCGATGGTCTGGCAGGTGGCGATCAGGGCCTTGTTGGGAAAGTAGCTTTCCGGGGCGCAGGCCACGAAATGCATCCCCATCTTGGCACAGCCTACCATGAGGGAATCTCCCATGTTATACCGGGCATCTCCCATATACACCAGCTTTTTCCCCTTCAGCCCGCCGAAATGCTCTCGGATGGTGAGAAAATCCGCCAGAATCTGGGTGGGATGGAATTCGTTGGTTAAGCCGTTCCACACGGGGACACCAGCGAATTTTGCCAGATCCTCCACAATTTCCTGGCCGTAGCCCCGGTACTCGATGCCGTCGAACATCCGGCCCAGAACCCGGGCGGTGTCGGCGATGGACTCCTTCTTACCCATCTGGGAACCGGTGGGGCCCAGGTAGGTCACACCCATGCCCAGATCATGGCCAGCCACCTCAAAGGCGCAGCGGGTGCGGGTGGAGTCCTTCTCAAACAGCAGGGCAATGTTTTTGCCCTCACACATCCGGTGGGGAATCCCCGCCTTTTTCTTTGCCTTCAGCTCCGCCGCCAGATCCAGCAGCCCTTCGATCTCATCCGGGGTTAGATCCAGCAGCTTCAAAAAGCTTTTTCCTTTTAAATGCATTGGGGTTCCTCCTCACTTCGCGCAGTCCGCTGCCACCGCCTTTAGGGTTTCCACCGCGAACGTCAAATCTTCCATGGGAATATTCAACGCGGGCAGCAGGCGCACCTTGTCCTTGGCGGTCAAGCACAGCACACCCTTTTCGATGCAAGCCTTCACCACGTCTCCCGCCGGGGCGTTGGTCTTCACGCCGATCATCAGCCCCAGGCCCGTGACGCTTTCAATGCCCGGCGCACCCCGGAGGGAATCCATCACAAACCGGCTTCTCTGCTGAACCCCATCCAAGACCTGTTCGTCCAGCCGCTCCAGAACGCGGATGGCGCCGGCGCAGCACACCGGATTGGCGCCGAAGGTGGAGCCGTGGTCGCCGTAGCCCAGCACATGCTGAACCTTTTCCCCCATCAGCGTGGCGCCGATGGGCAGGCCGCCGCCCAGGCCCTTGGCGGTGGAGACGATGTCCGGGTGGATGTCATAGTGCATATAAGCATAGAGCTTGCCGGAGCGGCCGTTTCCGGTCTGAACTTCATCGATCATAAACGGAATGTCCTTTTCATGGGCCAGTGCGTCCGCCGCCGCCAGATAGTCTCCGGCCAGGGGCAGAACGCCGCCCTCGCCCTGGACGATCTCCATAAGAATGCCCGCCACCTTGTATTTCGCTACGGCCTGTTTCAGAGCCTCGATGTCGTTGGCGGGGACATGGACAAAGCCGGGGGTCAATGGCTGGTACAGCTCATGGAAATGATCCTGCCCTGTTGCCGCCAGGGTGGTGATCGTCCGGCCGTGGAAGCTGTTCACCAGGGTCACGATGGTGTAGCAGTCCGCGCCCTTTTTCTCCGCGGAATACTTCCGGGCCACCTTGATGGCGCACTCGTTGGCCTCCGCGCCGGAATTGGAGAAGAACACCTTCTTCATCCCGGTCCTCTCGCACAGTAGCTTCGCCAGCACCGCGCAGGGCTCGGTGTAATAGACATTGGAGGTATGCTGCAGCTTCCCCAGCTGGGCAGTGACCGCCGCGATCCACTCTTCGTCGCCGAAGCCAAAGGCGGTGACGCCGATGCCGGAGCCCATATCCACATATTCCTTCCCGCTGCTGTCCGTCACCCGGCTGCCCTTGCCGGAGACAAGCTCCACCGGGAACCGCTTATAGGTATTGGCCACATAGGCCTGATCCGTTTGCTGAATGTTCATCCGTTACCTCCCTATCAATCGCCCAGCACCATGGTACCGGCACCCTCGTCCGTCAGCAGCTCCATCAAAATGGCGTGGGGCACCCGGCCGTCCATGATAACCACATGGTTCACACCCTTTTCGATGGCTTCGATGCAGCAGTCCACCTTGGGAATCATGCCGCCGGAGATGACTCCTTCCAAAAAAAGGCTCTTCGCCTGACCCACGGTCAAGGCAGGAATCAAGGTGCTTGGATCGTCCTTATCCCGGAGAATTCCGGCAATGTCCGTCATCATAATCAGCCGCTCGGCATGCAATGCCCCGGCGATATAGGCGGCGGCGGTATCGCCGTTGATGTTGTAGGTGTTTCCCTGGCGGTCGCTGGCTACGGTGGAAACTACCGGGATGTAGTTCTTTTCCAGCAGATCCAGAATGGGCTGGGGACGGATCTTGGTGATTCTTCCCACATAGCCCAGGGCCTCGTCCTTCATATCCGCTTCGATCATGCCGCCATCGATGCCGCTGACGCCCACCGCGTGGCCGCCCTTCATTTGCAGCAGGTTGACCAGGGTCTTGTTGACCTTGCCAGACAGCACCATCTGGACAATGTCCACGGTTTCCTTGTCCGTCACCCGCAGGCCGCCCACAAACTGGGACTGCTTGCCCAGCCGCTTCATGGTCTCGCTGATCTCCGGGCCGCCGCCGTGCACCAGCACCACCTTGACCCCGATGAGCCACAGCAGGGTCACATCCTCCATAACCTGCTGCTTCAGCTCCTCATTGACCATGGCATTGCCGCCGTATTTGATGACCACAATCTTGCCGCTGTATTTTTTGATGTAGGGAAGGGCCTGGGTCAGAACCTCAGCCCGTTCCATATTGGAAAATTCCGTTTCCATATTTCTCTCCTCTGCCACTTAGGTGCGGTAGTCGCCGTTGATCTTCACGTAGTCGTAGGTCAGATCGCAGCCCCAGGCGGTGGACTTGGCCTCGCCGCTGTTCAGCTCCACCAGGATCTCAATTTCCTTTTCCAGCAGGATGGTCTTGGCAATCTCCTCAGAGAAGTCCACCCCCGCGCCGCCTTGGCACACCAGAATGGTGCCCGCCGGACTGCGGAAGGAAACGTCCACCTTGCTGACATCCACCTGGGCGCCGCTGTAGCCGATGGCGCACAGCACCCGGCCCCAGTTGGCATCCGCGCCGAACATGGCTGCCTTCAGCAGGCTGGAGCAGATTACGCTTTTTGCCACGGTCTTGGCGGTCACCAAGTCTGCCGCGCCGGTGACCTTGCACTCCAGCAGCTTGGTGGCGCCCTCGCCGTCACCGGCAATTTTCCGGCACAGGGCGATGGTGACGCTGTTCAGCGCCTTCATAAAGGCGGCAAAATCCGCTCCCTCGGCGGTGACGGTATCATTGCCCGCCAAACCATTGGCCAGCACCGTGACCATGTCGTTGGTGGAGGTGTCGCCGTCGATGGACAGCATATTGAAGGTTTCCGCGATATCGCCCCGCAGGGCCTTTTGCAGCATTTCCGGGGAAATGGCCGCGTCGGTGGTGAGGAACACCAGCATGGTGGCCATGTTGGGGTGGATCATGCCGCTGCCCTTGGCAATACCGCCCAGGCGGCAGGTCTTGCCACCCAGGGTAAACTCCACCGCCACCTCCTTCATCACCGTATCGGTGGTCATGATGCCCTCGGCAGCGGCCTTGCCGCCCTCCGCCGACAGCCCCGTCGCCAATTCTGGAAGTCCGGCGGCGATGGGATCGATGGACAATGGCTGGCCGATGACGCCGGTGGACGCCACAATCACATCCTCCGCCCGAATGCCCAGCGCCTTAGCCGTCAATTCGCTCATTTCCTCGGCAATCTCGATGCCGTTGGCGTTGCAGGTGTTGGCGTTGCCGCTGTTGCAGATCACCGCTTGGGCGATGCCGTTTTCCAGATGCCGATTTGTCACGGTCAGAGGCGCGCCCTTGACCAGGTTGGTGGTGTACACCGCCGCCGCGCTGGCGGGGACACAGCTGACGATCAAGGACAGATCCTTCTTGCTGTGATTCTTCCGGATGCCGCAGTGGATGCCGTTTGCCGTAAAGCCCTTCGCGGCGCAGACGCCGCCTGCAATCTGTTTCATTTCCTTCTCCTTTCGTCTTACAGGTTCAGCCCGGTGGTCTCATCCAGACCCAGCAGGATGTTCATATTCTGGATGGCCGCACCGGACGCGCCCTTGCCCAGATTGTCAAAAATTGCGGTGATCATGCACTGCTCCGCATGGCCGCTGACCTGGATGCGCAGGGTGTCCTTTCCGGCATAGGTGCTGGCATAGACCACACTCTCGTCTCCGCCCAGGGGTGCCACCGTCACCATGTGCTGCCCGGCATAGTGATCCGACAGACACTCCCATACGGTTTTCGCGTCAAAGCCCGGCAGCAGCACAGTTGTTGCCATGCCCGCGTAAAAATCCCCCAGGATGGGGGAAAACACCGGCTCTTTTTCCAAGCCGCAGACCTTGACCATCTCCGGCAGGTGCTTGTGACGCAGGTTGGTGCCATAGATCCGGTGGCTTTCGTGGCGAACATCCCGGCCGGGATCCTCATATTCGGCGATGAGCTTCTTGCCGCCGCCGGAGTAGCCCGTGAGGGAATAGGCCGTCAAGGGATAATCCGCCGGAACGACTCCGTGGGCCGTCAGCGGGTACACCCCCGCAATGAAGCCGCTGGCGTGGCAGCCGGGATTGGCGATGCGCTTCGCGTCTTCAATCCTCCTCCGGTGGGCCTGGGACAGCTCGGGAAAGCCGTAGGCCCAGCCCGCCGCGGTACGGTGGGCCGTGGAGGTGTCAATGATGGCGGTATGGTCATTGTCCACCAAGGAAACCGCCTCCACCGCCGCCGGATCCGGCAGGCATAAAAACGCGATATCCGCCGTATTGAGCATACGGCGGCGCTGGTCGAGGTCTTTCCGTTGCTCCTCCGGCAGAAGGAGCAGGGTGATGTCCTTCCGGCTGCTGAGCCGGTCATAAATCCGCAGCCCTGTGGTTCCGGCGCTGCCGTCAATAAATACCTTGGTCACGCCAGACACTCCTTTACGTAGGCAATCTGCTCCTCCACAGAGGCAGCGGAGGTGCCGCCCTCAGAGACGCGCTTTTCCACACAGGTGATAAGGTCGATGTCCCGGTACAGATCCTCGGTGAACAGGTCGCTGAATTTCTGATATTCCGCCAGGGGCAGCGTCTCCAGCACACAGCCCTCGGCAATGCACTTGGCTACAATCTGGCCGGAAATTTTATAGGCGCTGCGGAAGGGCATACCCTTCTTCACCAGATAGTCCGCCAGATCGGTGGCGTTGATAAAACCACCCTGGGCCGCCTTTTTCATATTCTCCGGCTTGGTGTGCATGGTGGCGATCATGGGGGCAAAGACCTTGAGGCACATCTGCACCGTCTCCACCGCGTCGAAAACCGCCTCCTTGTCCTCCTGCATGTCCTTATTGTAGGCCAAGGGCAGGCCCTTCAGGGTGGTGAGCAGAGCCATCAAGTCGCCGTAGACCCGGCCGGTCTTGCCACGAACCAGTTCCGCCATGTCTGGATTCTTCTTCTGGGGCATGATGGAGGAGCCGGTGGTGTAGGCGTCGGACAGTTCGACAAATTGAAATTCCCAGCTGGCCCAGAGGATGATCTCCTCGGAAAAGCGGCTCAAATGCATCATCAGCAGGGACAGGGCGCTCATCAGCTCCACGCAGAAGTCCCGGTCGGAGACACCGTCAATGGAGTTTCTCGCCACATCGTCAAAACCCAGCTTCCAGGCCTCGAACCGGCGGTCGGTATGGTAGGTGGTGCCTGCCAGGGCGCAGCAGCCGATGGGGGACACGTTCATCCGCTTGCGGCAGTCCGCCAGCCGGTCCAGATCCCGCAGCAGCATCATGGCATAGGCCAGCAGATGATGGGCAAACAAAATCGGTTGAGCCCGCTGCATATGGGTATAGCCCGGCATGATGACGCCCCGGTTGGCCTCCGCTTGATCCAGAATGGCCTGGATCACGGCCTTGACCAAATCCACCGTTTCGTCGATCTTTTCCCGAAGGTACATCCGCAGATCCAGGGCCACCTGGTCATTGCGGCTGCGGGCGGTGTGGAGCTTCTTGCCCACCTCCCCCAGCCGCTGGGTGAGCACCTGCTCCACGAACATATGGATGTCCTCACAGGAAAAGTCGAATTCCAGCTTTCCGGATTCCAAATCCTCCAGAATGCCCTGAAGACCGTCGATCAGCTGACCGGCCTCCTTCTGGGAAAGAATGCCCTTGGCCCCCAGCATGGCGGCATGGGCCATGGAACCGGTGATGTCCTGCTTATATAGTTTGCAATCAAAGCGGATGGAAGAATTGAAATCGTCCGCAATGCTGTCCGTCACGCCGGAAGTCCGCCCGGCCCACATCTTTGTCATAGGATTCTCCTCGGAATCAAAGTATTATTGCAATGCTGAATGCAAAATGCGAAATGCAGAATGATTTTGATTCCATTATTCTGCATTGCTCCTTTTGCAGATTAAAGCTTTCCCTGCTCCCGCAGTGCCTGAACCTTGGTGGGCAGGCCCCAGAGGTTGATGAAGCCCGCGGCCTGGTTCTGGTCGTAGTCGCTCTCGCCGAAGGTCACCAGGTTCTCGGAATACAGGGAGTAAGGAGAGGTGGTGCCGGCAGGGATGATGTTGCCCTTGTACAGCTTCAGCTTTACAGAGCCGGTGACATACTTGTTGCTCTCGTTGGCGAAGGCGGTCAGCGCCTCCTGCAGGGGAGAATACCACTTGCCGTTGTAGATCAGATCGGCGTAGTCCACCGCCAGCTTCTGCTTAACGTGCAGAGTATCCTTATCCACAGTCAGCATTTCCAGCTGCTGGTGGGCGAAATACAAAATGGTGCCGCCGGGCGTCTCGTACACGCCCCGATCCTTCATACCCACCAGCCGGTTCTCCACGATGTCGATGATGCCGATGCCGTTGGCGCCGCCCAGAGCGTTGAGCTTTTCGATGATCTTGGACGCCTTCATCTTCTCGCCGTCGATGGCCACAGGAGCGCCTGCCTCAAAATCGATGGTCACATAGGTGGGCTTATCGGGGGCCATCATGGGGGAAACACCCATTTCCAGGAAACCGGGCTTGTCATAATCCGGCTCATTGGCGGGATCCTCCAGATCCAGTCCCTCGTGGCTCAAGTGCCACAGGTTCTTATCCTTGGAATAGTTGGTCTCCCGGCTGATCTTTAGGGGCACATGGTGGGCTTCGGCGTAGTCGATTTCCTCGTCCCGGGACTTGATATCCCACTCCCGCCAAGGGGCGATGATCTTCATGTCGGGAGCGAAGCGCTTGATGGCCAGCTCGAACCGGACCTGGTCATTGCCCTTGCCGGTGGCGCCGTGGGCAATGGCGTCGGCCCCCTCTGCCAGGGCGATTTCGGCCAGCTTCTTGCCGATGACCGGCCGGGCAAAGGCAGTTCCCAGCAGGTAAGTCTCATACTTGGCGCCCATCTTCAGAGAGGGGATGATGATATCGTCCACCATCTCGTCCACCAGATCCGCCACGATCAGCTTGCTGGCGCCGGTGGCCAGGGCCTTGGCCTCCAGACCCTCCAGTTCGTCAGCCTGACCCACATTGCCTGCCACGGCGATGATTTCGGGGTTATTGTAGTTTTCCTTCAGCCAGGGAATGATGATGGATGTATCCAGGCCGCCGGAATAAGCCAGCACAATTTTCTTGATGTTTTCCTTATTATACATAAATACAGCCTCCACATGAATATTATTCATATTTAATGAGTAATAATACAGGATTATACCCCCGTATCCCAAATTTGTCAACGGCTTTTTGTATAAAAATACCAAGCCAGGGGATTTTCGGTACTTTGCCCGTAATCCCCCGGCTTCTTCCTTTCGTTCCCGGTAAAAATCACAACAGTTTCCCGGAACTGGTAACCCATCGCCGCCGCGGCTTCCCATTTACCCCTATATTTCGTGATTGCTTTTTGGGGAAAAATCTCGTATACTGTTGGTATTCTGTTTTTGGGAGGCATACGATGCGGTTTTTGTTTGATCCGGATTCCCAGATCATGCGCTTTCTCGCCCGGCTGGCGGATCTGGTAATCCTAAATGTGGTTTTTTTGTTCACCTGCCTGCCCCTGTTCACCATCGGCGCGGCGGTTTCGGCGCTGTACAGCGTGGTCTTCGCCATGGACACCCAGCGGGAGGGCAAAACCTTGTCCGCCTATTTCCGGGCATTTCGGGATAATTTCCGGCAGGGTACCGCCATTTTTGGAATTTTGGCTCTGTTTGGCGCGGCCAGCTGCGTGAATATGACCCTGTTTTCCGACATGGGAGGCATGGTGGGCTTCTTGCTGTTCTTAATCGCCATGCTGGTGCTGGTGATGACCGTGCTGATCGCAAGCTTCGTCTTCCCGCTGCTGAGCCGGTTCCGCAACACCGTCGCCTCCATGCTGCGCAACGCGCTGCTGCTCAGCGTCTCCCATCTGCCCCGGGCACTGCTGGCGGGCGTGATTAACGCGTTCCCCTGGGTGCTGATGCTGGTGAATTTTTATGCATTCCTCCGGCTGGGGATTCTGTGGTTCTCCCTGTACTTCTCCGCCGCTGCCTACTACAATTCCCGGCTGCTGAAAAAGGTGTTCGATCCTCTGGAAGAGGCATCGGAACAACAACCGCAATAACGCTCCGCCGCTTTCTCCAACCGGGAAGGCTTCGGACAAAACAAGGGGCTGTCTCACAAAACACAGTGAGGCAGCCTCTTTCTTATTCCATCCACAAAAAATGCATAAATTCCGGCACCAGCTTTTCCCAGTCCGCTTCACAGTGGCCGCCGCCGACTTGGCAGCGCAGCTTGACCACCGCGCGCTTGGCTTTGGCCAGATCTGCCGCCTTTTTGTTCCAGGCGTAGGTTTTGCTGCTGCGATCCTCCCGATCCTGGCGCTTGAGTCCCTGCGCCTCTTTGGTGCCCCAGGAGAGGTAGATCCGGGTATCCGGGCTGAGGGAACTGCGGTGCAGCTCCTCCGTCACCGGGCGCATACAGAAGCCAATGGCGCTGGAGACACAGGCCGCCTTGGAAAACCACCGGTTTTCATGCACCACCGCATACAGCGCCATCAGTCCGCCCATGCTGGAACCGGCAATGCCCGTGCACTCCCGCAGCGGCATGGTTCGGTATTCCAGATCGATCATGGGCTTGACCTCGCTGAGCAGCCAATTCACTGTCTGGGCGCCCATGGGCGGGAACTTGGAAAAATAGCTGCCGGAGTCGGCAAAATAGGGCAGGTATTCGCTCAGCCGTTCCTCTCCCTCATGGCCGCACTCCATGCCCACCACGATCATCTTCTTTGACCAGCCCTGTAAGAAGGTCTCCAGCCCCCAGGATTTTCCGTAGGTGGCGTCTGCGTCCCGGAACAGGTTCTGACCGTCAAAAAAGTACATCACCGGGTAGCGCTCCTGGGAGGAAAAATAGTCGTCCGGCAGATAGATATGCAGGGGTCGGTTCTTCCCCTTGGGGGAATAGATAAAATCCCGCTTAATAATCATGCAGCTTCTCCTTCCGCCCCGGCGGTCACACCGGGGTTTTGTCCAGTGCCTGCTGGGCCTGGGCAATTTTCTTTTTCATGCCCCGAATGATGGGTACCGCCAGGATGAGACTCAGCACATCCGCCACCGCCTGGATGGAGGCCACACCGTAGGCCCCCAGCAGCCAGGCCATGGGGTACACAATGGGCAGGAAGCAGGTGCCCTGCCGGGCAGTGGCCAGAGCCAGCGCCCCCTTG
Organism: uncultured Oscillospiraceae bacterium; assembly: GCA_964471315.1. Classification (GTDB taxonomy): domain Bacteria; phylum Bacillota; class Clostridia; order Oscillospirales; family Oscillospiraceae; genus Faecousia. The sequence continues at coordinate 15,567 of CAYYGF010000015.1, forward strand.
GCGTTGCCCAATCCCGCGCAAAGCATATTCACAATGGCCACCCAGCCATGAACCGGCAGGGCCAGGCACTGGCTGACCATACAGATCACGCCAATGCGGCGCATCTGCCCATCCGTTCCGGAAAACAGCACAATCAATCGGTCGGAGAACACCGCCAGCGCCAGGCCCATCACCACGGAGCCGATCAGCGCCACCTTGGCAGCAAAATGATAGCTTTGAGAAACCCGGTCATATTGCTTCGCCCCCCAGTTAAAGCCTGCCACCGGCTGGAAGCCTTGAGAGAAGCCCAGAATGATGCTGAAGGGGAACATCATCACCTTGTTACACACCCCCACCGCCGCCAGCACCGAGTCGGAAATGCTGCCCGCAATGGAATTGAGCAAAATGGCGGACACCACCGCCAGGCCCGAGCGGAACATGGACGAGGAACCAACGGATACAATCTCCTTGAGGATTTCAGCACTGCAATGGAAGTTCCGAATGGACAAATGCAGCAGGCTCCGCCGGGTCAGATAGGGGAAGATCAGGATGGCAAAGCTGACCCATTTGGAAATCGCCGTCGCCAGAGACGCTCCCGCCACACCCATATTCAGGCCGAAAATAAAAATGGGATCCAGCACGCAGTTGAGAATTCCGCCGAAGCCCATGCCCACCATGCTCAAGGTGGCGCTGCCCTCACTGCGCAGGCACTGGTTCATCACGAAGTTCGCCGCCATAAAGGGCGCCGCGTAGAGGACATAGGTGGCATAGTCAATGGAATACCGCTCACAGGTAGGCGTGGCCCCCAGCAGACGCACCATAGGCGTCATAAACGCCGTGCCGAAGATCATCAGCAAAGTGCCCAGCCCCATGGCCAGGAAAAAGGCAGTGGACAGAACCTGGCTGGCCTTTTTCTCCTTGCCCTCTCCCAAAAGCCGGGCGATGTAGCTGTTGGCGCCAACTGCCAGCATGGAGCCGGCCATCATAATCAGCTGATCCAGGGAGGCGTTGACGCTCACCGCCGCCGTGGCATTGGTGCCCAGGGAACTGACGAAATAGGTATCCGCCAAGGAATAGATGGAATTGATCAGAAACGCCACAATGGTGGGAACTGCCATCTTGGGGATGACGCGGGATACGGGTTCCTCCAGCATCATCTGCTTGCGCTGCTGCTGAGACTGGGTATGTTTGCTCATGGCGCACGACCTCTCCATTTCTTTATGGCAGCACCGCATAATGGGGCAAGGAGATTCGGCGAGAGATTTTGGCACAAGCGAGCGTATCAAAAGCGCGGGAATACGGGATGTATTTCCCATTTTTCATACGGCACGATTGGGGCAAAAGATCCGCCAAAGCCCGCAGTTCCCACCCAGCGGTGTTGCCTTATGGATATAGTATAACACAGCCGTGACAAAAAAGGCAATACCTTCCCAAAATAAATGTAGCAAGCGACGAAATGCCGCCGGGATTTCCCGGCGGCATTTGATTGTGCATTACTGCTTTGCCATTTCCGCTCGGATGGTCTTGCGAACCTTGCCCATCCGGAAAGCAACGACGGACATCACCATGCCCATGACCCAGCAGATCAGCAGGGAAATGGACAGAGCGTAAGGATGGCCGTGGGGGTATTCGGCGCTTCTCGTAAAATAGGCCAGCACATAGGCCACAGGAATCCGCAGCGCCACAGTGGCGATAATGGAAATCCACATGGGGGTGACGGTGTCTCCCGCGCCCCGCATCACGCCGCCCAGCACCTGGGTGACGGACACCGCGATATAGCCCACCGCCATGATCCGCATCATCCGGCCCGCCAAATCGATCAGCGCGGTGGTTTCGGTGAAGATGGCAAACAGATACTGATTGAGGAACAGCAGAATCACGGTAATCACCACGGCGAAGGCCTGGGCGATGGCGGAGCCCTGGCGGACGCCGGACTGCACCCGATCCCACTTGCCCGCGCCCACATTCTGGCCGGTATACACCGACATGGCCTGGCCGAAGGAGAAGTTGGGCATCATGGCAAAGCCGTCCACCCGCATAATGATGACATTGGCGGCAATGACCATTTCCCCCATGGAATTGGTCAGAGACTGCACCACCATCATGGAACACGCCATAATGGCCTGGGTGACGCCGGAGGGCACGCCAATCTGGATGATCCGGCCAGAGATGGCTTTGTCAAAGCGGATGGTGGAACGGTTCAGATCGAAGATGTCGCTCATGCGCATGAGCTTGATAAAGCAGAAAACCGCGGAGATGCCCTGGGCAATGACGGTAGCCAGGGCCACGCCGGGGACGCCCATTTCAAAGCCCGCCACAAAAACCAGATCCAGCACCACATTCAGCGCAGCGGCCAGCAGCAAAAAGCCCAGGGCGGAAACGCTGTCCCCCAGGCCCCGGAGGATGCCGGAAAGCATGTTATAGAAGAAGAATCCGGCACAGCCCCAGAAGAAAATATTCAGATACTCTGCGCACCAGTCCAGAATGGAGGCTGGGGTATCCAGCAGGCGCAGCATCGGCCGGGTAATCATGGGGCCGAATGCCATAATCACCACCGTGGCAATGAGGGTCAGGGTGATGCAGTTGCCGATGTTCTTGGACAGCCCTTCCCGATCCCGGGCGCCAAAGCTCTGGGAGATGACGATGCCCGCGCCGGTGGCAATGCCCACAAACAGTGCCAGCAGCAGGTTCAGAATGGGGCTGGCGCTGCCCACGGCGGACAGGGCGTTGTCGCCTACGTACAAGCCGACAATCACCGTATCGGCGGTGTTGTACAGCTGTTGGGCAATGTTACCCAGCAGCATGGGAACGGAAAACTCCATAATACGCTTCCAAGGGGAACCCAGGGTCATATCCTTAGCAGAAAAAAGGCTTTTCAGACTCATGGCGCTACACTCCTTCACTTCATTTTTTTCCATTTTACCCTATGTTCTTTCAAAAAGCAACCACCTCAAAAAGAACAGGCAGTTTTCACAAAGCGCTCCATTCTTTCCTGGGCAAAGTGCCAAATTGACATAGGAAACAGAAAGGCGATAAAATATTTTCTACGAATAAGCAGGGAGGCTTTCTATGCACTTTGTAAAAGCCAAGGGCATTCTCTCCCCGGACAACGGTATAAATCTATACCGGGGCTGCCTGCACGGATGCATCTATTGCGATTCCCGAAGCCTGTGTTATCAGATGGCACATGCCTTTGAGGATATCGAGGTAAAGGAAAACGCTCTGGAGCTGCTGGAGCAAGCCCTAAAGCAAAAACGAAAGCGCTGCATGATCGGCACCGGAGCCATGACGGATCCCTATCTCCCCATCGAAGAAAAGCTGCGCATGACCCGGGGCGCATTGGAATTGATCGACAAGTACGGCTTTGGGGCAACCGTTCTGACCAAATCCACCTTGGTTCTGCGAGATCTGGATCTGCTGGCCCGGATCAACCGCCATACCAAGGCCGTGGTGCAAATGACCTTGACCACCCTGGACGACGAGCTGTGCCGTCTCATCGAGCCGAAGGTATCCGTCACCTCCCAGCGGCTCCGGGCCTTGAAGTCCTTCCGGGACGCTGGCGTCCCCACCGTGGTGTGGCTGTGTCCCATCCTCCCCTTTCTCAATGATACCCCGGAGAACATTGCGCTCATTCTGGCAAGCTGCGCAGATGCGGGGGTCAAAGGGGTTCTGTGCTTCAACATGGGGCTGACCCTGCGGGAGGGAAACCGGGAATACTTCTACGCCCAGCTGGACAGGCTGTTCCCTGGTCTGAAGGAACGGTATATCCGCACCTACGGAAACCAATATGTGATCAACAGCCCCAGAAACGAGGAATTGATGCGCCTGTTTCACGAAACCTGCGAAAAAGCCGGAATGCTCCATCATGTGGAGGAGATCTTTCCCTACCTGCACACCTTTGAAGAAGCACAGCCCGCTTTGCAGCTCAGTCTTTTTGATATTCCATAACCGCACCCATCTCCGTAATACAACATTGACAATTGCGTTGAAATAGATTATAGTATATTTGGTTGATTTGCGTAAAAAACTGAAATTTCATAAAGGATAAGGTGATTCACATGTACATGGATGATTATCAGCGCTGGCTGAACACAAGCCTGGAGGATCCTGCTTTGACGGCGGAATTGCAGTCCATTCAGGGCCAGGACGAGGAAATCAAGGATCGGTTCGCCGTGGCGCTGAAGTTCGGCACCGCCGGTCTGCGGGGTGTGCTGGGCGCGGGCAGCAACCGGATGAACATTTACGTCGTCCGTCAGGCCACCCAGGGCCTGGCCAACTGGGTCAAGACCCAGGGCGGCAATCAACTGGTGGCCATCTCCTACGACAGCCGCATCAATTCCGATGTTTTCGCCAAAACCGCTGCCTGTGTTCTGGCCGCCAACGGCATTCGGGTTCGCATCTATGACGCGCTGATGCCCGTTCCCGCGCTGTCCTTCGCCACCCGGTATTACCAGGCCAACGCCGGTATCATGGTTACCGCCTCCCACAACCCTGCCAAATACAACGGCTACAAGGCCTACGGCCCCGACGGCTGCCAGATGACCGACGATGCCGCCGCCATTGTCTACGCCGAGATCCAGAAAACCGACATTCT
>CAYYGF010000016.1:0-4434 GCA_964471315.1 uncultured Oscillospiraceae bacterium
CCCCAGGTCAGCGCCTACCTGTTCGGCCAGTTCATTGCGTGGATGGAGGAAGGAAAGCATGCCGAAAAGAACTGATTTGAAGAAAATTCTGGTGATCGGCTCCGGCCCCATCGTGATTGGCCAGGCGGCGGAATTTGACTACGCCGGAACCCAGGCCTGCCTTGCCTTGAAGGAGGAGGGCTATGAGGTTATCCTCTGCAATTCCAACCCAGCAACCATTATGACCGACCCCGCCATCGCGGACAAGGTCTACATGGAGCCGCTGACCCTGGAATACATTGCCCGGATCGTCCGCTACGAGCGGCCCGATGCCATCATCCCCGGCATCGGCGGTCAGACGGGCTTGAATCTGGCCATGCAGCTGGAGAAAAAGGGTGTCTTGAAGGAATGCCATGTGGAGCTGCTGGGAACGCCCAGCAGCAGCATCGAACAGGCCGAGGATCGGGAGCTGTTCAAGGAGCTTTGCCAGAGCCTGGGGGAGCCAGTACTCCCCAGCCAGATTGCCAACTCCATGGAGGAGGGCCTGGCGGCGGCGCAGGAGATCGGCTATCCCGTGGTATTGCGGCCTGCCTTCACCCTGGGCGGCACCGGCGGCGGCTTTGCCGACAACGAGGAGGAGTTCCGGGAGATCATGAAAAATGCCCTGGTGCTGTCTCCCGTTCACCAGGTGCTGGTGGAAAAGAGCATCAAGGGCTACAAAGAAATCGAGTACGAGGTGATGCGGGATGCCAATGACACGGCCATTGCCATCTGCAACATGGAGAACCTGGATCCGGTGGGCATTCACACCGGCGATTCCATCGTGGTGTGTCCCTCTCAGACCTTGACCAACAAGGAATACCACATGCTCCGGGATTCAGCGCTGAAGCTGATCCGGGCGCTGAAAATCCAGGGCGGCTGCAACGTGCAGTTCGCGCTGGATCCCAAGTCCTTCCAATACTATCTGATCGAGGTCAACCCCCGGGTGTCCCGCAGCTCCGCTCTGGCCTCCAAGGCCTCCGGCTACCCAATCGCCCGGGTTTCCGCCAAGATCTGTGTGGGCATGACCCTGGATGAGATCCGGCTGGCCAATACCTGCGCCGCTTTTGAACCTGCCCTGGACTATGTGGTAACCAAAATGCCCCGGTTCCCCTTTGATAAATTCTCCGATGCCAACAACCGTCTGGGTACCCAGATGAAGGCCACCGGCGAGACCATGAGCGTGGGCAGAACCTTTGAGGAAAGCCTTCTCAAGGGCATCCGCTCTCTGGAAATTGGTGTGTACCATCTGTACATGGAGAAATTCCAGGATTGGAGCCAAGAACGGCTTCTGGATTACATCGGTGTGGGCACCGATGACCGGATTTACGCAGTGGCCCAGCTGCTGCGGATGGATGTACCGGTGGAGCGGATTGTGGAGGCCAGCGGGATTGACGCGTTTTTTGTCCGGAAAATGCGCAATATCATCACCGCCGAGGCCTATGTCCGGGAGCGGCCCATGGATTCCGGCGCCCTGTTCCAGGCGAAGAAGCTGGGCTTTTCGGACAAGGCGGTGGCAAGGCTATGGGGTGTTCCCGAGCGGAATGTGTATTTCCTGCGCCGGAAAGCGAATATTCTCCCCGGTTACCGGATGATCGACTCCTGCGCGGCGGAATTTGACAGCTATATCCCGTATTTCTACTCCACCTATGAGTCGGAAAACGAATCTGTGGTGTCGGAAAAGAAGAAAATCATCGTCCTTGGCTCCGGCCCCATCCGGATCGGACAAGGCGTGGAATTTGACTATTCCACGGTCCATGCCATTCAGACCATCAAAAACGCGGGCTACGAAGCCATCATCATCAACAACAACCCGGAAACCGTTTCTACGGACTATACCACCTCCGATAAGCTGTATTTCGAGCCGCTGACCACGGAGGATGTGATGAACATCGTGGCCCTGGAGAAGCCGGAAGGGGTCATCGCCTCCCTGGGCGGCCAGACCGCCATCAACCTGGCCCAGCCCCTGACAGACCTGGGCGTCAAGATCATCGGCACCGACTGCGCCGCCATTGAAAAGGCGGAGAACCGGGATGCCTTTGAAAAGCTGCTGAAGGAGCTGAACATCCCCCAGCCCACAGGCAAAGCGGTGACCAAAATCGAGGACGGCGTGGAAGCGGCAAAAAAGATTGGCTATCCGGTGCTGGTGCGGCCCAGCTTCGTCCTGGGCGGTCGGGCTATGCAGATTGTGGCCAACGAGGGTCAGCTCCGGCATTACCTGCAAACGGCGGTGGAGATCGACGAGGATAAGCCGGTTCTGGTAGACAAGTATATCCGGGGCAAAGAGGTGGAGATCGATGCCATCTGCGATGGGCAGGCGGTGTTCGTTCCCGGCATTATGGAGCTGGTGGAGCGTACCGGTGTCCATTCCGGCGACTCCATCTCGGTCTATCCGTCCTTCTCCATTTCCAACAAGGTCAAGGGCATTATCTTGCAGTACGCCAAGAAGCTTGGCCCCGCCATTGGCATCAAGGGCCTGTTCAATATCCAGTTCATTGTGGACGGGAATGACGACGTATATATCATTGAAGTCAACCCCCGTTCCTCCCGGACGGTACCCTTCCTAAGCAAGGCCACGGGCTACCCCCTTGCGGACATCGCCACCCTGGTTGCCCTGGGGAAGAGCTTGAAGGAGCAGGGCATTGACATACTCTATCCCGATGAGAAGAAACGCTGGTACGCTAAGGCGCCGGCCTTCTCCTTCTCCAAGCTGCGGGGGCTGGACGCCTATCTGTCCCCGGAGATGAAATCCACCGGCGAGGCCATTGGTTACGACAATTCCCTGACCCGGGCGCTGTACAAAGCCCTGCAGGCCTCCGGCGTGAAGCTGCAAAACTACGGCACGGTCTTTGCCACCATTTCCGACGAGGATAAGGAGGAGGCGCTGCCGCTGATCCGCCGGTTCTACCAGTTGGGCTTCAACATCGAGGCCACCGCCGGGACTGCCGTATTCCTGCGCAACCACGGCATCAAGACCCGCATCCGGGCTAAGGTGGACGACGGCTCCACGGAGATTCTGGATTCCATCCGCCAGGGCTATGTGACCTACGTTATCAACACCATGGACGTGCGCTGCGAGGATGTGCATTCCGGCTCCAGCCAGATCCGCCGCTGCGCGGTGGAAAACGGCGTGACCATGCTCACCGCCCTGGACACCGTTCGGGTGCTGCTGGACGTACTGGAAGAACTGACGCTGGGTATTTCCACCATCGACGAATATGACGGTGAATAATGAGAAAAATTCCGATGCCGAAAGGCATCGGAATTTTTTTGTGGAAACAAAACCGTTAACAGGTGGCGCCGCCCACCACATTCAGACCCAGAATTTCGGCCTTCCGCTCCAGCAGCTCGTTTCCAAGAAGCTGGGCTTCGGCATTTTCAAAGCCAATGCGTGCAATGGTGTCGGCAAATCGCTCACCGGACTTGCCCTGATCCCGGAACAGCAGGATGGCCTTTTCAATCACGCTGAGGACTTCCTCCTGGTCGGTGAAGACCTTGCTCAGCATCCTTCCGTGGGCGATCTGCTTTCCCCAGCGGCCGCCGATGTAAACCTTCCAGCCGTAAGTACTCTGGTCATTGCAATGGAAGGGACACTTGCCGACGCACCGGCCGCAGTTGTTGCACAGGTTCGGATCGATAACCAGACGGCCGTCTACCAGGCTGGCAGCGTGGATGGGGCAGGAAAGGGCAAGCTGGCACTTCTTGCAGCCCTTGCATTTTTCGGGATCGTAACCGGGCACCCGAGCGCCTACGATGCCGAGGTCATTCAGATTCGGCTTGACGCAGTTGTTGGGGCAGCCGCCGACAGCAATCTTGAACTTATGGGGCAGGGACACATCCCGATACCCTTTGTAGAATCGATTGTGAATCTCGTCGCTGAGGGCGTAGGTATCGTACAGACCATACTGGCAGGTGGTACCCTTGCAGGAAACGACAGGCCGAACCTTGCTGCCGGTACCGCCGGTTTCCAGACCATATTTCCCCAGGTAAGCCCGGAAGGCATCGATGTTCTGATAATCAATGCCGGAGACCTCCACGGTCAGACGGGTGGTGAACATCATGTGGCCGTCGCCATAGAGCTTTGCGGCGTCGGAAATGGCCTGGCACTCCTCGTTGGTGATCCGGCCGTTGCGGGTGATGATTCGGCCATTGAACTTGTTGGTGCCCTTCTGATGGAGGAAGCCCATGGCCTTGACCCGCTTGATATCCTCGGGCCGCAGGGTGCAATCCGCTGCGGCAGGGGCGGCAGTTCGGCCGTCCAGCTTGTCAATGTAGCTTTCCAAGGCCTCGGCGGTGAGTTCCACGGCGGCGCGGCACCGGTTGGCTTCGGTTTTATACCGGGCGGCCAGGGTGGCGCAGTCCGTAGCACCGCAGGCCAGCTTCCGCTCAAAGGCCTCCACAAATCTGGCGCACAGT
>CAYYGF010000016.1:4444-9594 GCA_964471315.1 uncultured Oscillospiraceae bacterium
CCCGCTGGCTGTACTTTTTGCTCAGTACGCCAATGGCGCCGGTCAAACTGCCGCAGGTGCTGCCGCAGCCCATACCGGTGCGGAAACCGGCAAAAAGGCTGATTTCTCCTTCCGTCAATCCCAACGCGTAGACCTCGTTCGCGGCCAACAGAATGGCCTCTGCGCAGCCCTTGCCTTGAACCGCGTAAAAATAGCCGGCCCTTTCTTTCAGTGTCATGGTGAAATCCTCCTATTCAATCTCGTTCGGCAATTGTCTCGGCGGCGGATACCGCAAAACTGTCGCTTTCCAGGATGTGCATTTGGCCATCAAGGAGAGAAAATACACATTTTCTTCATTATAGCATTTGCCTCAGCAAATAACAAGAATTTTCGAAAAAAACTTGGAGGGAAAAGCTGTTATTTTCCGGAAAGCTCCACACTTCGGCGCAAAAGGGAGCCATTGGGAACTGGCCTGGGCAGGGGAAGGTAGAACCGGCTCTGGGGTGTTTTGGGGCAGTCCAGGTGCGCGCCCTCCAGGTCGGTCATGTTTACGGCGACAATGGGGAAGGGCCTAAGATCCGGGCCAACAACCTCCAGCGCATCTCCCGCCTGGAATTTGTTGTTTAAGCTGCACAGGGCAAGGCCGTTTTCATCACAGGAGATGACCTTGGCGCAGATCTGCCAGTCCCGGAGATACCGGGCGTTCTCCACATATTGTCCCGGCTGTCCGTAGTAGAAGCCGGTGGAGTAGACCCGGTGGGAGATATGCTCCACTTCATCCCGCCACACGGGATCCAGCGGCCTTCCAGCGGCGGCATCGTCGATGCAGTGGCGGTAGGCCCCGGTGACGATGGCGGCGTAGTATGCGGATTTGGCCCGGCCTTCGATTTTGATGCAGTCCACACCGGCATCCATCAGATCCTTCAGATGATCGATCATGCACATATCCCGGGAGTTAAGAATGTAGGTGCCCTTTTCATCCTCGAACACGGGGAAGTATTCCCCGGGCCGCTTTTCCTCCATCAGGGCGTACTGGTAGCGGCAGGGCTGGGCGCAGGCGCCCCGGTTAGAGTCCCGGCCCGTCATGTAGTTGCTCAGCAGGCACCGGCCAGAATAGCTGACGCACATGGCTCCATGGCCGAAGGTCTCGATCTCCAATTTGGGATCCACTTTTTGCCGGATGAGGCGGATCTCCTCCAGAGAGCACTCTCTGGCTAGCACCACCCGGGAGGCGCCCAGATCAAACCAGGCCTGGGCACAGGCATAGTTGGCGATGGACTGCTGGGTGGAGATGTGCCGCTGGCAGTGGGGCGCGTATTTCCCCGCCAGAGTAAAGGCCCCAAGATCCGCCAGAATCAGCGCGTCCACCCCGGCATCATCCAGCTGCTCCAGGTATTCCGGCAGATGGACAACCTCATCGTTTCGGGGCATGGTATTTACGGTAACGTGGCACTTCACCCCGTGATCGTGGGCAAATCGCACCGCCTGGGGCAGCTCCTCCGGGGAAAAGTTTCCCGCGAAGGAGCGCATGCCAAAGCTGGTTCCGGCCAGATATACCGCGTCCGCGCCGTAGAGAACGGACATTTTCAGCCGTTCCATATCTCCGGCGGGGCTTAACAATTCCAGCTTTCTCATCAGCCCTCCGTTGCCGCCGCGAACTGAGCGCGGTAGGCTTCATGCTCTTCAAGGGTTTCGGAGAACTGATGCATGCCGGTGGCAGGGTTGAGCACATAGTAGTAGTAATCGTGCATATCGGGATTCAGCGCCGCCTGCAAGCTGGACAGGCCCGGATTGGCGATGGGGGTGGGGGTCAGGCCGATGTTGGTATAGGTGTTGTAGGGGCTGTCCATATGGGTGTCGATGGTGGAGTTATCCCCATTCTGGGCGTAAACCAGCGCTGCGTCAATGTTCAGATAGGCAGGCGTATCGCCCCAGCGGAACAGACGGTTGTAGATAACCCCGGCGATCTTCGGGCTTTCCGAGGGGGCAGCGGATTCCTTCTCAATGAGGGACGCCACAATGGTGACCTCCCGAACGGTATAGCCGCCGCCGGTAACCTCCGCGTTGAGCGTATCGATTTGGGCGCGCATTTCCTCGCTGAACCGGTGGTCAAAGTTGTCCAGCATTTTTTCCAAAGCCTCTCTGGGGGTGGAGTTTTTGTAGAACTGATAGGTATCCGGGAAGAGGAAACCCTCCAGGCAGTAGTCGGTGCCCCGGGTGACGTTCTCCAGGAACCAGTAATCGTCCAGCTCGCCGCTGGCGGCATATGCGCCAATATCCACGGCGGTACAGATTCGGTTTTCCTCCAGCAGGTTGAAGATCTGGCGGCAGGTATAGCCCTCGGGAATGGTGAGCTGGATGACCTCCCGGCTGGAGCGGGGCGTCATGAAGTTTACCAGCGCGTGATAGTCGTAGCGGGTATTCAAGTCGTAAATACCCGGCTGAATGTCCTCTTTCGCGTCGGAAATGGAGGCGTAGAGGTTAAATAGGCTCTTGTAGCGGATCAGACCGGCGTCATAGAGCTTGTTGGTGATGTCCTCCATGGTGTCGGCTTCGTAGATGGTGATGGTAACCGGCTTGTCCTCCCGGCCAAAGGCCAGGACGTCGGCGGCGCAGACCCACAGCATCCGTCCGGCGGTGACGCCGATGGCCACGATCAAGGCAAGCCAGACAATGGTGACCAAGATGTTGGGAATTCCCAGGAAGCCTTCCCCCTTTTTCCGCTTGGGACGGCCCTTCCGGGTGGGGCGGGAGTGGGAGGGAACGGGCGGTTTCTGGGGAGGAGCCTGGAACATATCGTCAAATTCCTGGTCGTTGTCCCGGTATTCTTGATCCGGGGCAGGGGATTCCGGCTCCGGGGGAAGGATCAGATCCGGATCCTCCAAAATGCTTGGGTCGAAGGGCGGTTCTTCCTCGCCGTGGCCCAGCATCCCGTGGGCGTCCATGGCGCCGTTATCGGGAAGGATCTCCTGACCCATACTGGGGTCAGTCAGCAGGGAGGCGGCGTCCTCATTTTCCGGTTCGTCCACATCGGGAATCCGCTCCATAAAGGATCGGCCGCTCTGCGCAGACGTCTCCGGCTGTTCCAAAAACGGGGCTTCGCCGGTTTCTCCGTTGCTGTCCGGCATCTGAGCCTGGTCGGTCAAAGCTTCCTCCAGGGGCGCGGCAGCCTCGGGAAAGAAAACCGGCTGAGATTCCCCGGCGGGGGAGAAAATCGGTTCAATGGGAGTGTCGTCCTCCGGATAGATATTCGGCTCCGGGGGCAGGGAACCGGTTTCCTCCTGCTCCGGGAATTGTTTGTTTTCCATAGTTGGTTCCTCCTGGTCAGCGGATCACGATCTGTGCCGCGATGGCATCAGCGGCCTCCTGACCCTTCAGCGCGGCGATCAGCGCCAGACCAAAGGGAATGGCGCATCCGGCGGAGGTGCCGGTGATCAGCTTTCCGTCGGTGACGGCAGCGGCGCCGGGTACCATATTGGCGCTGCCCATCTGGCCTTCACAGCCGGGATAGCAGGTGGCGTTTTTGCCGTCGGGGATGCCCAGGTCAGCCAGAACGGTAGGCCCGGCGCAGATGGCGGCGGTGTATTTGCCGTTTTCCCAGGCATAGCGCACCGCGTCCATAGCCGGCCGGCTGGCCCGGATGGAGGCAACGCCTTTCAGACCGCCGGGGAGAATGACCATTTCCATATTCGTCAAGTCCATTTCGGCAATTTCCAAATCAGCCACAACCGGAATGCCGTGGCTGCCGGTGACGGTTTTTCCGTTGATGCCCACAGTGGCAACGGACAGTCCGGCCCGGCGCAGCAGATCCAGGGGCGCGATGGCTTCGGTTTCTTCAAAACCGGTTCCCAGCAACATGTAAATCATAGGTTTTCCTCCAAGCATGCCGCCACATGGCGGTAGATTTCTTCGTGGATATCTTCGATGGTACGCATTTCACCGTCTTTGACGCACTGGATGACCGTCCAGCCATAGTATTCGGCAGCGGCCTTTCCGGCCCGGCGGCAGGCGGCGAGATAGGCGCTGTCCTGCTCGTGGATATCCGCGTGGGTATGGGTATCCTGCTCCCGGCGGCGCATCAGCTTTTCCGTGAAGTCCGTGGGAACATCCAGATAGAGCACCAGATCCGGCCGGGGAAGCCCCAGCTTGTCGTACTCAAAGTCATACAGCCATTGCAAGAAGGCCTGCTGCTTTTCCGGTGGCTCCTTGGAGGTCTGATGCACGGCGTTGGAGGTGGTGTAGCGGTCAGAAACCACCAGACCGCCATTTTCGTACCATTCCTGCCAAACCTTTTTGTAGGACGCGTACCGGTCAACAGAATAGAACGCGGACGCGGCATAGGCGTTAACATCCGTGGGGCTGCTGCCGAATTCACCGCCCAGGTACATCCGGATCAGTGCGGAGCTTGGCTCGGAATACTGGGGAAACACCAGCTTCTGAAAGGCCCGGTGTTCCTGCTCCAGGCGCTGGGTCAAAAGACGGAACTGGGTGGATTTTCCGGAGCCGTCCGTACCCTCAATCACGATTAGTTTGCCCATTTGTGTTCTCCTTATCGTCAGGACAGAATTCAATACATTACAATATACCATATTCACAGCGTTTTGTCCACCATTCGCTGGCGGGGGAATTCTTAATTTTCCAAGAACAGTTGCGCAGCAAGGCGTAGAACATGGTTGCAAATTCGGGGAAAAGATGCTACAATTATACTGAAAGAATATGCAACAAAGGACAGAGAAAACATGGAAGTTACATTTGAGAGCTTAGGACTTAGCCCGGCCATGCTGAAGGCCCTGGAGGCCAAGGGCTACGGCTACCCCACCACCATCCAGGCGGAGGCCATTCCCCATTTCCTGCAATGGAAGGACGTAATTGCCAAGGCCCCCACCGGCACGGGCAAAACCTTTGCCTTCGGCATTCCCATGATTGAGCACATCGACCCAGAGGTAGAGGACGTCCAGGGCTTGATTCTGGCCCCTACACGGGAGCTGGCCATCCAGATTGGAGACGAGCTGCGGGGACTGCTGACCTATTACCAGGGCATCCGGGTGGCTGTGCTCTATGGCGGCGCGGGTATCGGCAGCCAGATCAAGCAGTTGGAGCGCAAGCCCCAGATTGTGGTGGCGACTCCGGGACGGCTGATGGATCACTATAACCGCAAAACCATCCGCCTG
>CAYYGF010000016.1:9604-19899 GCA_964471315.1 uncultured Oscillospiraceae bacterium
TCCAGACCGTGGTTCTGGACGAAGCCGACCGGATGCTGGACATGGGCTTTTTCAAGGACGTGACCCGGATCATCGACAAGGTGAAAAACCGCCGGAATCTGGGCCTGTTTTCCGCTACCATTTCCCAGGAGGTGATGACCGTTTCCTGGATGTACCAGCGGGATGAGGTGGAGATCACCGTGGAGCCCAAGCAGGCCGACCGGCCGGACATCGACCAGTTTAGCTTGACCTGCACCCCCCTGGAAAAAGCGGAGACCACCCTGCGCTTGATCCGCGCCCAGGGCTTTGAGCGGGTGATGATCTTCTGCAATACCAAGCACATGTGCCAGCGGCTTTGCGATGAATTCCAGCGGGCAGGGCTGGACTGCGACTGTATCCACGGCGACATCCGCCAGAGCCAGCGGGAAAAGACCATGCAGCGTTACCGGGATGGAAAGCTGGCGGTACTGATTGCCACGGACGTGGCCTCCCGGGGTATTGATGTGGATGATGTGGATTGTGTTATCAACTACGATATCCCCGAGGAAAATGAGTATTATGTCCACCGCATCGGCCGTACCGGCCGGGCGAAGAAAAAGGGCGCGGCCTGGAGTCTGGTGAGCAACTTCCCGGAAAAGGCCAAGCTGGAGGAAATCTGCAAATTCTGTAATTTCACCATCCGGCCCATGTTGCTGGCGGCGGACGGCACGCTGACGGAGGAGGAAGTAAAGCCTTCCGCAGCACCCAAGAGGCGTTACCGTTGAATCCCAGGGAGGAGGGGTTTCTGCTGCTGACCAGCCATCTGGGCGACCCGGAGCGGCCGGTACTGACCGCAGCGCAGCTGCGGGTGCTGGCGCAGCGGGTAGCCCAACTGGAGCCGGCCCAGCCGGAGCGGGACGTGACGGCTCGGGATTTGCAGCTACTGGGGTATAACCGGGAGATGAGCCAGCGGATTGTGGGTCTGTTGGCGGATCGACAGAAGCTGGAAGCTTACCGCGCCCGGGGCGAGGGACTGGACTGTATTCCCATTACCCGGGTCAGCACCGGCTATCCGCTGATTCTGCGCCAGCGGCTGGGGCTGGACAGTCCGGGCTGCCTGTGGGCCAAGGGGGATCTGCGGATTCTATCTACCCCGGCCATCGCCCTGGTCGGCAGCCGGGAGCTACGGGAATCCAACCGGCGCTTTGCCGAGGAAGTGGGATACCAGGCCGCCCTCCAGGGCTTGACGCTGGTGTCCGGCAATGCCCGGGGAGCGGATCGGACGGCGCAGGCTGCCTGCCTCGGGGCGGGAGGCCGTGTCATCAGCATTGTGGCGGATGAGCTGGCGAAGCAGCCTGTCCGGCGGAACCAGCTCTATCTCAGCGAGGATGGCTATGACGAGGCGTTTTCTGCCCAACGGGCTTTACATCGCAATCGCTGCATCCATGCCCTTGGACGGATGGTATTTGCCGCCCAGTCCGATTTGGGCAAAGGCGGCACCTGGGACGGTACGGTGAAAAATCTCCGCTTTGGCTGGAGTCCCGTAGCGGTATTTCGGGACGGCAGCGAGGCGGCGGCTGAGCTGGAGCGGATGGGCGCCTACGGCGTGGACACAAAGGATCTTTTGGATTTTCTGTCTATTCCGGTGATAACCGAATCTTTTTTGTGAGGGTGAACGATCCTTGCCGCGCCGGTGTGTTTCCCGGCGCGGCAATTTGTTTTTTATGGCGGATTCGGGCGGTTTTTGGGATTCCCGTTTTCAAATGGTTGACGCTTTGCTCCATTCGTGATACACTGACGGAAAGCAAAGCGAGGTTTCCTGTATGACGCGATTTTTTCAGAAATGTGGGATCCTGGCGCTTGTTCTTCTGCTGGTGGTTTCCATGGCGCTGCCGGGAAAAGCCTACACCCAGGGAGAAGCGTTTCATCAGGATTTGACGACCTGGATTCAACATGAGCCGTCCCGGCAGTATGTGGAGATGATGCTGGATCATTACATCCGCAATGACGAGATGGTGCGCAGTGCCCTGGATGGAGGCTTTGCGGCAGTGTTTCTCTTTGATGGGTGCTCGGATCACCTGCTGGATCCGGTGCTTTCGGATCTGTCCTACTACCGGGTCAGTGGTGTGTGCATCGCGGTGAAGAAGGATGCCTCCGGTCAGCTGCGGATGATCTATTTTAACGACAGCTGCAGCACCATTCCGGATCGTCCTCTGGAATATGGAGCATGGAGCCTGCCGGAGGTGGGAAACGTGGGACCTGCGACCATTTTTGATGGAACGTACCAGCTCTATTCCATCTATCACAAGGGCAAATACCGGGCGTTTCAGGTCAGAACGGAGTATCATGACGGCACGCTGGACGCGGTGTATATGACCCCGGAGGGCTTCACCACCGCCAGAGCCAGTGAAATCAACGTCCACACCCGTACCAGCAATCACATCATCGAACGGGGCATGTGGTCGGCTGGTTGTCCGCTGGTGGGGGGAGGCCATGACTGGGAATTCTGGAAGCTGGTCGAGTCTGTGTATTTTACTTCCTTTGACACCTTTGAGGTGGATACCTTTGTGGGGACGCTGACCATTGACCGCCAATGCCTGCGGCGGGAGTTGTATACCCTCTATAAGAACCCGGACGCGGTGGATACCTTTTTAGCCAGATCCCGGCAGGAGCGGCCGGAAATGTATCTGCGCGACTGTGGGGAAACGGAATTCTTTGAAGCCGGGCAGACCCTGCTGGCCCTTCGGGAAACCAGCTTGATGACCCTGCCTTGCAGCAATGCAACGGATGCCCGATCTTTGAAAAGCGCCTCTGTGGAGAAAGGGCAGGCCCTGGAGGCGGTTGGCAGAATCACCAATACTGCCGGCAATACCTGGTTCCTTGTGAACCAGAACGGGGAAACCCGTTATGTTTATGGCGCGGATGTGAAGAAGCAGACCTGGCTCGACCGTCTGCTGGGGATTTTTACGGAAAACTAGGAGGAATAACCATGCAGAAGCAGGATGTGATCGCTTTTTTTGATCGGTGCGCCCCCACCTGGGACGCGGAAATGATCCAGAACAGGGAAATTATCACAGCTATCCTGGACAACGCGGAAGTAGGGCAGGGGATGGATGTGCTGGATGTAGCATGTGGAACCGGTGTGCTGTTTCCCTACTATTTGGAGCGGGGGGTGGCCTCCGTCACGGGAATTGACATTTCCCCGGAAATGGCGAAGCTGGCATCGGGGAAATACCCGGCGGAGCCGCGGCTGCGGGTGCTCTGCGGCGATGTGGAGGAGACCACTTTTGACCGGAAATTTGATCGGATTGTGGTATACAATGCCTTCCCCCATTTTCCGAACCCCAAACAGCTGATCAAGACCCTGGCAGGTCTTCTGAAGGATGGTGGACGGCTGACCATCGCCCATGGCGCCAGCCGGGAGACCATCGACAACCACCACAGCGGCAGTGCCAGCAAGGTCTCCAACGGACTGATGCCGGCGGAGAGCCTGGTAAAGCTGTTTGATCCTGTTTTTGACGTGGAGATTATGATATCCAACAGAAGGATGTATCAGGTCAGCGGCGTGAAGCGGGATTTGCTGGCCCATTCTCATGGCGGTGTTACCCACACCCACGGCGGCCTGACCCATACCCATACCCATGGGGACGAGGCCCACGAGCATACCCCAGGGAAGGATGCGACGCCGCTGCAGGAGCTTCTGGTGCTGATGAAGTATCTGGTCAGCCACAACGACGCCCATGCCCAGGAGGTGGCGGATCTGGCCCGGGAGCTGCAAAACGCGGGAAAATACGATGCTTACGACGAGATCATGGATGCGGTATCGGATTTTGATATGGTAAACGCCAAGCTGGATGCCATTTTGAGCAAGCTTACGGCGGAAGAATTCTGAAAATCGTCCTCCCGGGTTTCTCTGCTGACCCGGGAGGACGGATGCTTCCGGAAGGAAAAAGAGGTCTGGATTTTTCCATTCCGGTGTGTTATACTGAACCGGCATCCTATGCAGAAATGAGGTAACACCATGATTGATAAGGAAATTGGTGAGATTCGGCGGCACCTGCGCCGGGATCGCAGCAATATGACGGCCATTTTCGGCTGCTATGTGAATGACAACAAGGAGATCATCTCCGAGTTTCGCCAGTCCACCGGCATCATGCCGGAGAATGAATCCGATAAATATTTTGCCTTGCTCCGCCGGACGCTTTCCGGTACCCTGGGTAAAAATCTCATTGATATCACCTTTCAAACCAGCCAGGTGGCGGATTCTTCGGAGCACAAGCTGCTGATGGGTCTGCGGGAAAGCAAACTGGAGGATGAGGAGCTGCGCGGGGAACTGTTCCGCAAGATCATCGACTCCGTGGTGCTGGAGGGAAATTACCTAATTCTGGTGGGCTGCGACAGCTATGACGTGCCCTTCAAGAGTAAGGACGATTCCACCCAGCACGACCAGTCCGAGGAGGTCTATACCTACATTCTTTGCACCATCTGCCCGGTGAAGCAGACAAAGGCCAACCTCCACTATGTCCCGGAGGAAAAGCTGTTCCACGACGGGGCCATGAACCAGATGGTTTCCGCCCCGGCCCTGGGCTTCCTGTTCCCGGCCTTTGACAACCGGGCCACCAACATCTATAACGCCCTGTATTACACCCACGATACCAAGGCCTCCCAGGACGAGCTGATCCAGGCCCTGTTCAACACCCCTGTGCCCCAGAGCGCGGAGGATCAGAAAAAAACCTTCGAGGCGCTGCTCACCTCCTCCCTGGGGGAGGAATGCAGCCTGGATGTGGTGCAGACTGTCCACGACCAGCTGTGCCAGCGGATCGAGCTGCATAAGGAGAGCAAGGTTCCGGAGCCGCTGATGATTTCCAAAGAGGACGTGAAGGAGGCTTTAACCTCCTGCGGCGTCAGCGAGGAACATCTGGCCAAGTTCAGCGTGGATTATGACGAGGCCTTTGGCTTTGAAGCCGACCTGCATCCCAAGAACATCATCGATAATAAGCACTTTGAGCTGAAAACGCCGGATGTGGTCATCAAGGTGGATCCGGCCCGCAGCGACCTGATCGAAACCCGGATCATCGGCGGTGTGAAGTACATTCTGGTCTGTGCCGATGAAAATGTGGAGGTCAACGGTGTGAATATCCACATCGAGGATCGGGAAAAGGAAACCGCGGCGGTATGAAACAAGCCCTGCGCCAGAAGCGGCGCAGGGCTTTGTTATGGAATGGGTTACAGGGTGGACTGAGCGGGATCCTCCGTTCTGGAGCGCTCCACAGCACCGCAGACGATGTCCACGCACTGCTGGATGCCCAGCACGCCGGTGTCCAGGCAGATGTCATAGTTCTGGGCCTGGCCCCAGGTGCGGCCGGTGTAGTGCTGGTAATTGACCTTCCGGCGCTTGTCCTTCTCGTGCAGACGGGTTTCGGGACTCTTGTCGGACTCGCCGTATTTGCGGACGATCCGCTCTGCCCGGAAGGGAATGTCCGCGAACACGAACACATGCAGCGCGTCCTCCCGATCCTTCAGAATGTAGTCTGCGTTCCGGCCCACGATGACACAGGGGCCTTTCTCCGCAAGCTGCAAAATCACGTTGCACTGGATGTTCCACAGGAAGTCGGCGGTGGACAAGCCGTTCATCACGCCGGGAACACCCTGGGGGGCGAAGGCGTAAGAGAACAGGCTGCTGCCGGGAGAATGCTCACCGTTTTCTTCTACAAACTTGGGGGCAAAGCCGGATTCCACCGCGATCTGATCCACCAGCTCCTTGTCGTAGAAGGGGATGCCCAGTCTGTCCGCGATCATGCGACCGACAGTACGTCCGCCGGAACCGAATTCCCGGCTGATGGTGATGATTTTCTTTTCCATGATTAGTGCCTCCTTTCGAGAACGCTGGTGCTTCTCTTGCCTATATTATAGTCAAGTTGACAGCGAATGTCAATAAAAAGAGTAGCACTATTGTCAGATTTGCTTATTCCCCGGCTTTTTTCGCCAGCCGGGGAAAGATAAGCGCTTATTGGATGTGTTCCTCCGGAAAATTGTCCACCACCTGGACACCCATTTCCTCCCGGTCCGGCGCCGCGTTCTTTTTGATGCCGCAGCTGTCGAAGGCAGGGCAAAGCCGCTGCTCCGGGTCAAGCCGTGGGCTGTCTATCTTCTTTTCTTTCATTTTCTCACCCCTTTTGAAAGGATTCCCCGGGATACCGCTCTTTACAACGGAAATTGGCTGTGTTATGATTACAAAAAAGACAAACGGAGGAAACCTATGGAAAGCTTTTGGATGGCAGCCCAGGTCGTGGTGCCTATGGCGATCATGGTGGGGATCGGTGTGCTGCTGCGCGTTTTTCACGTGACGGACGAGACTACCATGAAGCAGGTGGACAATCTGATCTTCAAGATTTTTATGCCCTCGTTGTCCTTTTATAACATTTACAAAACGGATTTTTCCCAGCTGACGAATATCGGGTATATTCTCTATGGTGCGGTGGGTCTGATGATCCTGTTTGGCATTGCGCTGCTATTGGTGCCCAAATGGGTGCAGCCCCGGGCAACGGCCTCCTCCTTTGGTCAGGCCCTGTTTCGCTCCAATTACCTGCTGTTCGGCGCGGCGGTGGCGGAGAGTATCTACGGCGCGGGGAACATCGGCATGGTGTCGCTGCTTGGGATTGTGGCGATTCCCATGTTCAATGTCCAGGCGGCGGTGCTGCTGGAGGCGGGGCGCAACGGCTCCGCGTCCCCGAGGAAGCTGCTGCTGGCCATTGCCAAGAATCCCACAGTGGTGGCCACTGTGATTGGTCTGGCCATCAATTTCTCCGGATTGCGGCTGCCGGAGTTGGTGTTGGGCGTGGTGAAGGATATTTCCGGGCTGACCACGCCGCTGAGCTTTCTGTCCATCGGTGTGTCTCTGAGCCTGGGAGCGGTGGTATCCAAGCGGGGGTATCTAGCGGCCATCATCGCCCTGCGGCTGGTGCTGGTGCCCATGGTATTCGTCACGGGAGCGGTGCTGCTGGGCTTCCGGGGCCAGGAGTTGTGCGCTCTGCTCATCCTGTTTGCGGCTCCCACGGCGGTGAGCAGCTATCCCATGGCGGTGGCCATGGGCGCAGACGGCAGCTTCGCCGGGCAGACCGTTGCCTATTCCACGCTATGCTGTCTGCCCACCATCTTCCTGTGGACGTTGCTGCTGAACGGCATGGGATTTATGTGAGATTGCAATCGAAAAGGCGCCAGGCAGAACTGCCTGGCGCCAAACTATTGATTACAGCAGCGGAATACCCGCTTTTTCGCAGGCATCCATGGTTTCCTGATCCCAGACGCTGGACTGAACCTCGCCAATGTGGGCGCAGCCCATCATCAGCATGGCGAGCCGGGACTGGCCGATGCCGCCGCCGATGGTCAGGGGCAGCTCGCCGTTTAAGAGCATTTTGTGGAAGGGCAGTTCCCGGCGGTCGTCGCAGTGTGCCTGCGTCAGCTGGCGATCCAGGGACTGCTCGTCTACCCGGATACCCATGGAGGAAACCTCCAGCGCCCGGTTCAGAACGTCATCCCAGAAAAAAATGTCGCAGTTTAAGTTCCAGTCATCGTAGTCCGGGGCGCGGCCGTCGTGGGGCTTGCCGGAGCGCAGAACCCCGCCGATCTGCATGATGCAGGCGGTTTTGTGGTCCTTGACGTAAGCCGTTTCCCGCTCTGCACCGGTTTTCAGATCGGGGTACAGATCCTCCAAGGCCTGGGAGGTGATGAAGCTGACCTCCCGGCTCAGTTCCACCCGAAGCTGGGGGAAACGGACATGGAGCCGGTCATTGGTGTCGCAGATGGCCCGGACAATGGCCCGGACGATGAGCTTTAGATATTCGGAGTTCCGGTTGTCCCGAGTGATGATCTTCTCCCAGTCCCACTGGTCTACATAGATGGAGTGGACATTATCCAGCTCTTCA
Organism: uncultured Oscillospiraceae bacterium; assembly: GCA_964471315.1. Classification (GTDB taxonomy): domain Bacteria; phylum Bacillota; class Clostridia; order Oscillospirales; family Oscillospiraceae; genus Faecousia. Next base: position 17,488 of record CAYYGF010000016.1, read on the forward strand.
TCCCGGCGGATGGCGTTCATGTCGGTATACAAGCCGTTGCCTACGGTGAAATGGTACCGCTTCAGGGCCAGGCGCTTCCATTTTGCCAGGGAGTGCACCACCTGAGCATCCTTGCCTACGGCAGGAACATCAAAGGAAACGGGACGCTCATAGCCGTTGAGGTTGTCGTTCAAACCGGAATTCTCGGTGACGAACAGGGGCGCGGAGACGCGCTTCAAATTCAGCGCCTTGGAGAATTCCTCCTGGAAGGTCTCCTTGATGAAAGCGATGGCACGCTGGGTGTCATAGGCGTCCAGGGTGGGGGTGTAGTTTTCGGGGATGTAGACCTTATTCATGTGCTGCCAGCCTTTCCAATGAAAAATATCTCTTCTATTGTATTCGATTTTTCCGCAAAATCAAGCCCCGGCTGGAAAAGCGAAAGATTTTTTTCCAGTGTATGGGATCAAACTGCCCTGCTCAGACGTATTCTGAGTGAAAAGCTTTTCAAGGAGAAACGGATATGCTGACAAACGAGCAATTTACGGCCTATGCCCAGCGTTACATCGATACGGTGTACCGGGTGGCCCTCAACTATCTGAAATCGGCAGCGGACGCGGAGGACATTACCCAGAACGTGTTTCTCAAGCTGTTCAAGGAGGACAAGATCTTCGCAAGCGAGGAGCACGTCAAGCGCTGGCTGATCCGGGTAGCCCTCAACGAGTGCAAGAGTCTGACCAGAGCTAGATGGTGGCGCAGCGAATCCTATGAGGAGTACGCCGAGACCTTGACCTTCGACAACCCAGCCCATTCCGACCTGTTTTACGCGGTGATGGCCCTGCCGAAGAAGTACCGTGTACCCATCTACCTGCACTACTATGAGGAATATACCACCCAGGAAATCGCGGAGATCATGAAGCTACCCAAAAGTACAGTCTGTACCCACTTAAGCCGGGGCCGGGAACTGCTCAGACAATCTCTACAGGAGGTGGACGCAAATGTTTAAGGACGAATACAAGGCCGTGTTTTCCCAAGTGACCGCCTCCCGGGAGACCCACAGGAGGATATTGGCTATGACAAGGCAAACTAAAAAGCGCCGCTCTCCCGGCGGCTGGACAAGCAAACTTCTTTTGGCGGCGGTACTGGTATCGTTGCTGGCCGTCACTGCCGGCGCGGCGTCCCAGAACTGGTTCGTGACCTATTTTTCCCGGGAAAAGCCCCTGTCCCAGGGCCAGGTGGAGTTTATCGAGGAAAACACCCAGGACATCCAGCAGAGCCAGACCTGCAATGGCTGGACAATCACGCTGAAATCCGCCATCAGTGACGGTGTAAAGGGATATGTCCAGCTGAGCGTCACCGCTCCGGTGGACGTGGATCTGTCCCAGATTCCGGAATTCAGCGGCTATTTCGGCTCCAGAAATGACTTCCTGCCCAAGAGCGAGGACACCGCGTTGACCTGCGAGGCCTACCCGGAGGTGGGAGTGCTTGCGAACATCGGTTCCCGGTGGCAGGAGGATGGAGACGGTTTAAAGAACACCGTGAATTACACCCTGGATATCTCTCCGGATATGGAGTGGGCGGAATGCGACCCCTTCGACCCGGATACCAAGTGGCACCTCCATTGGGTGGATTTTGTGAAGGGTTTTCCGGAGCAGGAGACTGTGGCGGAGGGAACCTGGGACTTTGATTTTACCTTCCGCAGCAGCAAAGAGGAAGTCTCTCTACTGGATAGCCCGATTCAGACCGAGGCACTGGTTCTGCACGGCGGTGGGGAACCCTCCATGGAAAGTGTGACCCTGGTTTCCGCCACGCTGCGTCCCTTCGGCTTGACGGTTTATTATGGAGACGAACGGGATTCGGCGGATTACAGCCGGGATAACGTTGCTTTCGGAGAAGGGGAAGATGGGGAAATCCCCTGGTACGCGGTTATGAAGGATGGTCAGAAAATCGCCCTGCATTACCATGACGGCAATCCCGTGGAGCGGTATTCCTACATGGAGGCCGAAACGCCGCTGGTACTGACGGAGGTGGATCATATCCTGCTGTCGGATGGCACTATTCTCTCTATGCCAGCTTCTGAATGAACACATTGCCCCCGCCGGGAAAGAGCGGGCGTCCGTAACACAGTAATTCTGTGAATTATTTATTACGGCATCTGTCTTGCAGGGCTGGTAACACGAAAAATAGGCGATACCCAGTCATTTTGAACCGGGTATCGCTTATTTTTTGACTTTTTTGACTTCGTTAGAAAGAATGGACTTATTCCGACTTTTAGAGCGATTCTGGTGCCCATGTATGCTGGAAAACGGCCAAGCATCAACGGTGAGCAGCTTTATGATATTGCCGATCCCCGGGGCGAGTTTGAATCCACGGTACTTACGGGAAAAGTAAAAAAAGGTAACTATTCAGTCGTACGCCAAATTTCTCATATAAATG
>CAYYGF010000017.1:0-19788 GCA_964471315.1 uncultured Oscillospiraceae bacterium
TCCGAAAACGCGGGAATACTGTATGTATTTCCCGTTTTTGGAACTGCAGAACTGGTGCAAAAGATCCGCTGAGATCCGCAGACGCAATTGTGCGGTGTTGCCTTAGAATACCACAAAAATCCCCCCTTGTCTACCAGTTTCCACGATTCCATCCTAGAAAGAAGCCGTTCCGAAAGGAAAAGCAAACGTCCATACCCACGCATCGGGTATGGACGTTTTTGGCGGAGATGGAGGGATTTGAACCCCCGCACGCCTTGCGGCGCCTAGCGGATTTCGAATCCGCACCCTTCAGCCACTTGGGTACATCTCCAAAGTAAAGCCATTATACCAGCGGTTATCGGAAAAATCAAGGTTTTTGTTTTGCGCCGCCTTTGGGCAGACCTACGTATCTGCCCCGGAATGCGGCTATTTGCCGGCATTCCGGAGCCATTTTCCGTGTTTGCAAGTGTTAGGCATCCCAAAGGCACTTCCAGTTTTGAATGAAATATTCTACGCCGGAATACAGCGTCGTCAAAACAATGACACCGATGACGACCCAATTAAGTACTTCGATGCCGGGAACCGCCATCATCACACACAGGCCCACCATGGTGCTGGCGGTCTTGACTTTTCCGCTCCAGCCCGCAGCAATGACATTGCCCTTCTGCACGGCAACCAGCCGCAGACCCGTGACGGCGAACTCCCGGGTCAGAACGATCATCAGCGCCCAGGCCGGAAAAACACCCCACTCACAGAAGCACGTCATGGCAGCAATGGTCAGTAGCTTATCCGCCAAAGGATCCAGAAATTTGCCAAAATCCGTGGTCTGGTGATAGTGCCGGGCGATGTAGCCGTCCACAAAGTCCGTCAAACTGGCGATGACGAAGATACCCAGGGAAATGTACATCCACAGGCCGCTTTTACCCTCGGATAAGTACATGGTCACCAGATACGCCGGGATCATCGCCACCCGGGCAAGGGTGATCTTGCTTGCTGTTGTCATACCGCTTCCTCCTCCAGCACAAAGCCGGTCAAATCCCCGTCCACTGTGCCGTCAATCTGCACCTGGGCAAAGGTTCCCTCCCGCAGAGGTTCCTCCGAGGCCAGCCATACCCGGCCGTCGATGTCGGGAGAGTCGGCATAGGTGCGGCCATAGAACTGCTCGGCTTCCTCGTCGTAGCCATCCACCAGAACTTCCAAGGTCTTGCCGATCAAAGCCGCGTTATAATCGTCCATGATCCGGGATTGGAGCAGCTCGATGGCCTGCGCCCGGGCCATAGCGGTTTCGTTATCCACATACTCCATTTCCGCGGCGGGGGTTCCCTCCTCCGGGGAGAAGGCAAAGGCGCCCACCCGTTCCAGCCGCTCCTCCCGCAGGAAATCGCACAGCTCCTGGAACTCCTCTTCCCCTTCTCCGGGCAGTCCGGTAATCAAGCTGGTGCGAATCACAAGGCCGGGAATCCGCTCACGGAGCTTGGCAATGAGCGCCCGGAGGAAATCTCCATCTCCCCGGCGGTTCATCCGCTTCAAGATTTCGCTGTTGCAGTGCTGGATGGGAATATCCAGATACTTTACGATCTTCGGCTCCGTGGCCATGACCTCCATGAATTCATCGTCAATTTCATCAGGATAGACGTAATGCACCCGAATCCAGTGCAACCCCTCGATTTCGCAGAGGCGGCGCAGCAGTTCCGGCAGCAGGCGCTTGTGATCGGGCAGGTCGGTACCGTAGCGGCTGGTATCCTGGGCCACCACGATCAGCTCCTTCACGCCGCTGTCCGCCAGCAGCCGGGCCTCATACAGTACGTCATCCAATTGGCGGCTGCGGTATTTTCCCCGCAGCTTAGGAATGATGCAATAGGCGCAATGATTGTCGCAGCCCTCGGCGATTTTAAGGAAAGCGTAATGCTCCGGGGTGGTAACGATCCGGCCTGTCTCTTGCTCCGGCTCGTCGATAGAACCAAAGTCCACCACCTGCTGTTGGGCCAGCAGGTCATCAATGGCGCTCACGATTTCCGTATAGCTGCCCGTTCCCAGAATGCCGTCCACCTCGGGCATTTCCGTTAAAATTTCCTGCTGATATCGCTGGGCAAGGCAGCCGGTGACCAAAATCTTGCCCACCAGGCCCTGCTTTTTCAATTCTGCCGTCTGCAAAATGTAGTCGATGGCCTCCGATTTGGCCGAGTCGATAAAGCCGCAGGTGTTAATCACCACCACATCGCTGCCGGTGATGTCCTCCTTCACGGTATGCCCAGCCTCTTGAACCCGGTACATCATCCGCTCGCAGTCCACCTGGTTCTTGGCGCAGCCAAGAGAAATAAACCCAATATTTGCCATATCCTATTCTTCCTCCAGAAAGTCTTCCGTTTCAAAGGAAAGTCCGCTCAGCACCCTGCGGATGCTGCCATAGCTGTGACCCCTGCGCAGCAGGGCGTCAATGGCCCGCCGAACCTGCTTATCATCGGAATTTTCGTCCAGCCGGGAGCGAAGAAAGGCTTCAATCTTCTCCTGCTGGTCGGGATAATCCGCCAAGGCTTCCGCCCAATACTCCTTGGGAATCCGCTTTTCGTACAGTGCCTGTCTGGCCCTCGCGGAACCGTAGCCCTTGGCAATACAGGAACGCACCACCTGGGCGGCCGTCTCCCGGTCGTCCACCAGATGCAGCTCCTCCATCCATTGCACCGCCTCTTTCGCCTGCGCCGGATCCTCCCCTTTTCGCACCAGGCGCTCCTCCAGATCCCGGCGGGAAACGCTGGAGGCAGAGACGATGCGCACAGCCCGCATTTTCGCGGACATTTTCCCGGCAGCGGTCAGCAGGCGCTCCATTTCCTCGCCGGTCAGCTCCCTGCCGGGATAGAGGCCAAAATCCTCCACCGTCTGCCGGTACAAGCCCAGCTTGGTGCCGTCATCAAAGACAGCCCAGTATCTACCTGCCCGGTCGGGGGTGTTTTTCAGCGAATCAAGTCTCATCGTCGAAGTCGTCGGCATCCACGGCTACCGCTTTTTCCGCCGCCTTGGCAGGGGCCTTAGGGGCGGTACCGTTCAGCTTCCAAAGGTTCTCCCGGACCTGAGCTTCCACCTTTGCGGCGATGTCGGGATTCGCCATTAGGTATTCCTTCACGGAGTTGGCGCCTTGGCCGATGCGCTCGTCGCCCATGGAGAACCAGCTGCCGCTCTTCTGGACGATGTCCATCTGCACCGCCAGATCCACCAGCTCGCCCCACTTGGAGATGCCCTGTCCATAGAGAATCTCAAACACCGCCTCCCGGAAAGGAGGCGCCACCTTATTCTTGACCACCTTGACCCGAACCTTGTTGCCGATCACATTGCTGCCTTCCTTGATGGCCTCAATGCGCCGCACATCCAGCCGGACAGAGGCATAGCACTTCAAGGCGTTGCCGCCGGTGGTGGTCTCGGGATTGCCGTACATGACGCCGATCTTCATACGCAGCTGGTTGATGAAGATCACCACACAGTTGGTCTTGGCGATGGTGCCCGCCAGTTTCCGCAGCGCCTGGGACATAAGCCTTGCCTGCAAGCCCACAAAGGTATCGCCCATCTCGCCCTCAATCTCCTGCTTGGGAACCAGGGCGGCGACAGAGTCCACCACCACCGCGTCCACGGCGCCGGAACGAACCAGGGCATCCGTGATCTCCAGGGCCTGCTCACCGGTATCCGGCTGGGAAACCAGCAGATTATCGGTGTCCACACCCAGGGCGGAGGCATACACCGGATCCAGAGCATGCTCCGCGTCCACGAAGGCCACTTCACCGCCGCGCTTCTGCGCCTGCGCCACGATGTGCAGTGCCAGCGTCGTCTTACCGGAGGACTCCGGTCCGTAGATCTCGATGATTCTGCCCTTGGGCACGCCGCCGATGCCGAGCGCTGCGTCGAGCGCCAGAGAGCCGGTCGGAATCGCTTCCACGTTCATCTCCGGGCGGTCGCCCAGACGCATGACGGTGCCCTTTCCGAAGTTCTTGTCGATCTGGGCCAGAGCGGTCTGAAGTGCTTTCTTCTTGTCAGAAGCAGGGGCGGGGGCTTCGTAAACTGTCTTTTTGGTAGCCATATTATCCTTCCTTCCTGCCGAGCTGGGCCAGCACGGCACGTTCTCTGTCGTTATAATCTCTGGTTCGTTCCAGAATGGTATATCCGTTGTCTTGCAGAATCCGGCAGACGTCGTCTCCCTGGCCCATGCCGAATTCCAGGCACAGATAGCCGCCGGGCCGCAGGGCAGGTGCAAAATTTTGGGCGATGGCACGATAGAAATCCAAGCCATCCTCCCCGCCGTAGAGCGCCAGGTGGGGCTCATAGTCCCGGACGCTGGGAGGTAGCTGCTCCATCTCGCTGCCTGTGATATAGGGCGGGTTGGAAATGATCATGTCGAATTTTCCCAAAAACGGGAAAGCGGGCTGCAAAGCGTCCACCCGGACGCAGCGCACCCGGCCGCTGAGCTTGTTCAGCGCCGTGTTTTCTTTGGCCACCGACAACGCCTCGTGGCTGATGTCCGCCAGGGTCACCTTGGCGTCCTTGACCCGGCTGGCAACCGCCAGGCCGATGCAGCCGCTGCCGCAGCACAAATCCAGAATCCGGGGATCCTGTTCCAGAAACAGGGCCTGCCGGATGGCCAGCTCCGCCACGGCGCAGGTATCGTCCCGGGGAATCAGCACGTCCGGCGTCACCTTCATGGGCAGGCCATAGAACTCCCACTGGCCCAGTAGATAGGCGATCGGCTCCCCCGCCAGCAGACGGTTCAGCCCCATCTCCACCTCCTGAACCACCTTTTCCGAAGCATACAGATCCCGCTCCGCCAGGAATTGGGCCTGACTTTTTCCGGAAATGTGGCAGATGAGCATCCGGGCCAGGACGCCCGCGTCTTGAGCATTCTCCTGGGCCAGCAGCGCCCGGCGGGTATCCTGGTAGAGGGTGCCATACTGTTTTACCATCGATCCGCACCCTCCTGCTCCGGGAGGACAGCCTGGACAGCGGCGATGCCCACCTCGATCATGGAATCGTCCGGCTCGTTGGTGGTGAAATTTTGCAGCCACATACCGGGGGCGGTCAAAATTCTGGTGAAACCGTTGTCATGACGGCCCGCCCAGCGGTTGATCTCATAGGTGATGCCCACCACCACCGGGATCAGCAGAAGCTTGAAAGCAATCATCGTGAAGCGGTACAGGAAACTGCCCCGCATGGCCTCCAGCGCCGGGAATACCACCAGCAGCGCAGAGGAGGCTACGGAGAATACCAGAATAGAAATCACCATCACCACCAGCAGGAAGCTGGTGCCGCATCGGGGGTGAAGTCTCGTCTGCATCCGCACGTTTTCCACCGTCAGCGGCAGTCCCGCCTCATAACAGCGGATGGTCTTGTGTTCCGCGCCATGATAGGCAAACACCCGTTTCATCTCACCCATTCGGGAGACCAGCAGCATATACACCAGAAAGATGACCATGCGGATGACACCCTCCACCAGATTTAGGGTTAGGGCACTGGTGAGCCAGCGGTCGAAAAAACCACCGATCACCATGGGCAGCAGGAAAAACAGTCCGATGGAAAGTCCCAGACCCATGGCCACGGCGATGGCCACCACCACCTGCTGGAATTTTTCGTTCCCCAGCTTTTCCTCCAGCCAAAGGTCAAATTTAGACGGCTGCTCCTGCTCCTCCTCGGGGGCTAGATCGGCGGAGCGCATCAGCGCCTTGACGCCCTCCACCTGGGCATCAAAGAAATTGAACACGCCCCGGATGAAGGGAAGGTTTTTCCAGGATTTTGGAGGATTGATCTTTCTGGGATGAACCTCGATGTTCAGTCCATCCTTCCCCCGGGTCACAATGGCGTCCTTCTCGGGTCCGCGCATCATGATTCCCTCAATTAACGCCTGGCCGCCGATCATCGTCTTGAATTTTTCACAGCAGCCTTGGGTTTCTTTGTTTGCCATACGATTTGTGTCTCCTTAATGTGCCGCGGGCAGCCGCACGGTTACCAGTGTGCCGCCTCCCTGGGCATTTTCCAGGGTCAGGGTGCCGCCGTGCATTTCCACGATCTCGTCACAGACCGCCAGGCCGATTCCGGTGCCGCGGACACTGTTGCTGCCCTTATAGAATTTCTTTTTCACCAGAGGAATCTCATCCTCCGGGATGCCGGGGCCATAGTCCCGGATGCGCACCACCACTGAGTCGTCCTCGTAGTGCATGCTGGCATCGATCCGTTTGCCCGATCCGCCGTACTTGGCCGCGTTGTCCAGAATGTTTAGGAACACCTGCCGTAGCCGCTTGGCATCACAGGGAATCTCCGGGATATCCTCATCGTTATCCACGTAATGCAGCTGAATTCCCTCTTGTGCCAACCGGCTGCCGTACATATACACCGTATCTTCGAATTCTCCCCGGATATCCGTCGGCTCCACCGCCAGGGTCATCCGGCCGTCCTGCATCCGGGAGAAGTCCAGCAGCTCTACCACCATTTCCGTTAGGCGCTTGGCCTCGCTGGAAATGATCTTTAATCCCTGCCGGGTATCCGCGTCCATATTTTCATCCGCCAGCAGCGTCTCGCTCCAGCCGTTGATGACGGTCAAGGGGGTACGCAGCTCGTGGGACAGCTGGGAGATGAACTCCGCCTGCATTTTCTCGTTCTGGGCAATTTTGTTGGACATTTCGTTGATGGTCTCCGCCAGGTCGCCGATCTCGTCCTTATAAGCGGTTTTGATCTGGACGCCGTAACCGCCGTTGGCAATGCGCTTGGCCTTCTCCGTGATCTCCGCCACCGGATTCATAATGGAGCGCAGGTAGTAGTTGCTGCTGACCAGAACCACACTCATCACCGCCAGCAGCACCAGGCTGCTGGTAAAGGCCACCAGCAGGATCTGTCCATCCACCAGCCGGGTGGAGGTCACAAACCGCAGTACGCCCACCACTTCGCCATTGGCGAAGATCATTGGCCCGGAAACCGCCAGAATCCGCTCGTTTGTATCCGGATCCCGCCCCACGAAGGGCTGCACCACACGGGTTTTGATCGCCTCCGCGATTTCCGGCGTAGTCGGCGCCTTGCCCACCCACTGTCCGTAGGAGGAAGCGACCAAAGTGCCCTCACTGTCCACAAATTGCAGCTCGATCCGATCCTTGCCCTCATAGGTCTGGGCATAGGTAATGCAGGACTGATAAAATTCACCGTAGGTCTGATCCAGATTGGCGGAAAAAAACGCAATGCTCGCGTTGGTACGGTTTTCCATGTCCGACTGCATATTGGAATAGTAATAGGCTGCGAAGGAAGCGGTCACCGCCAAAACACAGACCAGCCCCAGGGCCAGAACCACACTGGCTGTATTCAGCAGCCATCGTTTTTGCAGTCCGCCCATATTCAGCATGGATTTGATTCTCATCCGTGTTATGCGCCCCACTTGTAGCCCAGACCCCAAACGGTGGTAATATAGGTGGGATTGGCCGTATCATCCTCGATTTTAATGCGAAGCCGCCGGATATTCACATCCACAATCTTCAACTCGCCCTCGTAATCCCGGCCCCAAACCGCGGACAGGATATCCTCCCGGGACAAGGCCCGGCCGGGGTTCTGCATGAACAGCTTCAAAATGGCATATTCCACCTGAGTCAAGCGAATGCGGTTTCCGTTCTTTTCCAGGGTGTGGTTCCGGGTATTCATCACAAACGGCCCCTGAGTCAGAAGCTCGGAGCTGGCATTGCTGTCGCCGCCGATCCGGCGGTACAGGGCATCGATCCGGGCCGTCAGCTCCGCGGGAGAGAAGGGCTTGGTCACATAGTCGTCGGCGCCGGTCATGAGGCCTGTGACCTTGTCCATTTCCTGGGTGCGGGCCGTGAGCATGATAATGCCCATCTGCTTGTTGGTGGCACGAATCCGGCGGCAGACCTCAAAGCCGTCCATATCCCCGGGAACCATGATATCCAGGATGGCAACGCCGGCATCGGGATTCGCCGCGATGGCGTCCAGAGCCTGCTGGCCGTCTCCCGCCTCAATCACGTCGTAGCCCGCCCGCTTCAGATTGATGACCACAAAGCTGCGGATATTCAACTCGTCTTCCATAATCAGAACTTTTTTCATATGTTACCTCTCATTCTCTCCCGCCTGCCAGTCCTGTCGGATCAAGCGGAAGGACTGGATTAGGGAATCCTCCGTGATATGATAATCGGCAGCGCCGGTTTCCAGCTTGGCGGCATACGCAACGCCCTCTGCCCGATACAGGGCAAACCGGCCGTCCTGAACCGCTACCTTGTCCCGGTCGCTTCCGGTGAAAACATAGATACGGAACAACGCTGTTGCCTCCTGATAGGACTCGTCCCACAGGTAGAAGGTATAGATATCGCTCCCCTGCTCCACGGACACCCGGCTGGCCCAAGCGCTGTCCAGCTGTAAATACCAGCCGCCCACATAGTTGTGGAAGGTAAACAGCTTGTCCGTCTCCCAGCCGTTCACATCCAGGGAGAACCACCGCAGCAAAAACCGCTGCTCCTCGTCCCGCCAGATGGACACCGGCTTCATGGTAATCAGCGACGGAAGCTCCAGAATGCCGTCTCCGTCGATATCACTGGCATAGACGTAATAATTGAACAGCGTGCGGATACTGGTTTCCGCCTCACTGGAGAAGGAAATGTTGGTAAACTGTCCATCCTTGATGGCGAAAACATCCGTAACAATGGCGTTTTCCTCCGCCGAGCTGGCAACATACACCGCCGGAACTCCCCCCTGGAGCTCGCCGGAAATAATGCGGCGGATCCGGGAAGGATCCTGAGAAAGCTCGGTTTCCACAGAACGGGTAATCTGCCCGTCCTGGCAGCCATAAAGCACGGCCATGCCCCGCTGGGCCTCCGCCTCTCCGGGACGCAGAACCATCAGCTCACTGCGGCCGTTTCCATCCAGATCATAGGTTAGGAATTTGGAATAGACATTGAGCAGCAGCAGTTCCGCATCACCGCTTGCAAAGGTATACACCGCCACACTGCGCAGCACCTGGTCGCTGACCTGCTGACCGATCACCAGTTCATAGCCGGGATTCTCGTCGAACTGGACATACTCCACCTGCTCGAAGGCCTGGCCATTGCTGCCGATGGTCTCCATGGTTCGCACAGAGCCGTCCGCCTCCTGCTTGAAAATCAGCACTTGCAGGGGCTTCTCCGTAGCGCCCTTGGCAAACACCAGATATTCGTCCTGGCCATCGCCGTCCAGATCCGCTGTCTGCACCGTCTGCTGATGCTCGCCGGATCGGGGGGCGCAGTAGGTTAAGCCGTACATGGCTGAGTCAATGGCCGCCTGAAGCTTATCATATTCCTTGGAACGCTTTGGCAGTGCGTACATTTCCTCCACTGTCCGGGTCGCGCACCCGGTCAGCAGCAGCGCCGCTGCCAGCAGGGTCAACAGCAGGATTCTCTTTTTCACGGCATCCTCCCCTTTCTCCCATCCGGCTTGCAGGTCTCGAAATTTCGCCGTTTTCTCTTCATTATAGCACAAACATTTGGAAAAGAAAAGCTATTTTACAACAACATTTCCCTCGCCCAGGACATTTTTCAGTTCCCGGAGCATGGATTCCAGCAAAGCGCACCGAGTGCCCCGGCGCTGTTTGGTGTCGGCAAAGTACACCACGGCAGCGCTGCTGCCCGGGAACATGTTCAGAATTGCCCGAACCTTGGGAAACAGCTTCCCCTGCTCAGTGGGCAGCCGCAGATAGAGGGTGCCGGTCATGGCCGGAGCCGGCTGAACCGGGGGCTGGGCCGTCCCATCCGCGTAATCGGAAATCGGCCGCGCCCGGTTCATGACAATCTGCGGCTCCTTATCGTCCCGAAGAGACAGCCGCCCTGTGACAACCACCGGACTGCCCTCCCGCAAATAGCCGCCGTACTGGTTTAGGACATTGGAAAAGGCCAGCATTTCAATGGCCGCCGTGTCATCCTCCACAGTGACGTAGGCCATCATGGAATTGCTGCGGGTGGTTTTCATTTTCACCGTCTGGACAATTCCCGCCACGCTGACAATCTGATCGTCCTGGAGGGTGCTTTCCTCATCCATAAGGCTGCCAATGTGCATGACGTGGGTATTACGCAAATACGGGCGGTAATCATCCATAGGATGGCCGGAAATGTAGATACCGGTGGTTTCCTTCTCCATGGCAAGCTTATCCGCCTTGCTCAGCTCCTTCAGATCGGGGATGGGAATGCGGGCGGCGGCGTCATCCTCCTCCAGCATTCCAAACAGGCCCAGCTGGCCCTCCAGGTTTTTCTTCCGGGAGGAGGCGACGGAGTCCATCATCTGCTCGTACACCGCCAAAAGCGCACTGCGGTGGTAGCCGAAGCAGTCCGCCGCGCCGCATTTGATGAAATTCTCCACCGCCCGCTTGTTCAGTTCCCCTTCTCCCATCCGCTCGATAAAATCCTCCAGGGATTTGAAGGGGCCGCCTTCCTCCCGCTTTTTCACCATGGTTCGGATCAGACCCCGGCCCACGTTTTTGACCGCGCCCAAGCCGAAGCGAATGGCGTCGCCCTCCACAGTGAAATGGTCGTCAGAGTGGTTCAGATCCGGAGGCAGGACAGGAATCCCCATCTCCTTGCACTCCGCAATATAACCGGAAATTTTCGTGGCGGAATCCAGCACCGAGGTCATCAGCGCCGCCATATACTGCCGGGGGTAGTGGCACTTGAGGTAGGCGGTCTGGTACGCCACCACCGCGTAGCACACAGCATGGGCCTTGTTAAAGGCGTAGTTGGCAAAGTCCACGATCTCATCGTAAATGGACTGGGCCACACTCTCGGAAACACCGTGGCCGATGCAACCGGTGATATTCTGTTCCGGGTCACCGTAGACAAACACCTTCCGCTCGGCTTCGATAACCTTCATTTTCTTCTTGGAAATGGCTCGGCGGATGTTATCCGCCTGCCCCATGGTATACCCGCCCAGGGTTCGGAAAATCTCAATGACCTGCTCTTGATAGACGATGCAGCCGTAGGTAACCTTCAAAATCGGCTCCAGCAGGGGCGTTTTGTAGGTGACCTTTCGGGAATCCAGCTTATTGGCAATGAAGGTAGGAATGGAATCCATGGGGCCTGGACGGTACAGCGCCACGATGGCGGTGATATCCTCGATGGAGCTGGCCTTCATGCTGACGCAGACACCGGTCATACCCGCCGATTCCAGCTGGAATACGCCCTGGGTTTTGCCCTCGGTGAGCATATGGAAGGTCTCGGGGTCGTCATCCGGGATGCTGTTGATGGAAAAGGATGGGAGTAGCTTTTGAATCTGCTCCTCCGCGTCCCGGATCACCGTCAAGTTCCGCAGCCCCAGAAAATCCATTTTCAGCAGTCCCAGCTCCTCGATGGTGGTCATGGTGTACTGGGTGACGATGGTGTCGTCGTTTCGGGACAAGGGCACATAGGTATACACCGGGTCGGCGGTGATCACCACGCCCGCGGCGTGGGTGGAGGAATTCCGGGGCATGCCCTCCAGGCTTCTGGCCGTGTCGATGAGCTTTTTCACCCGCTCATCGTTATCGTACATTTCCTTCAGCTTAGGACTGACCTCCAAAGCCTCCTTTAGGGTAATATGGGGCGTGCCGGGAACCAGCTTCGCCACCACGTCCGTCTCCGCGTAGCTGAAATTCAGCGCCCGGCCCACGTCCCGGATGGCGCCCCGGGCAGCCATGGTGCCAAAGGTGGCAATCTGCGCCACATGATCGGTGCCGTACTTGCGCATGACGTACTCGATCACCTCCGGGCGGCGCTCCTGGCAAAAATCCGTATCAAAATCCGGCATGCTCACCCGCTCGGGATTTAAGAACCGCTCAAAGATCAAGCCGTATTTCATGGGATCCACTTCCGTGATGTGCATACAGTAGGCCACGATGGATGCCGCTCCGGAGCCGCGTCCGGGGCCAACGGGAATTCCCTGCTCCTTGGCGTAGCGGATGAAGTCCCAGACAATGAGATAGTAATTTACATACCCCATCCAGCTGATGACGCCGATCTCGTATTCCAGCCGGTCCCGGTAGGACTGGGGCGGATTGCAATAGCGCTCCTGGAACCCCTTTTCACACAGCTCCCGGAAATAGCCCTCGTTGGTATAGCCCTCCGGCACCGGAAAGGAGGGGAGATGATATTCATGGAAGGTAAATTCCAGGTTGCAGCGGTCGGCAATTCTTCCTGTATTTTCAAAGGCCTCGTCCTGTCCGGGAAACAGGGCGCGCAGTTCTTCCTCGCTTTTGACGTAGAATTCCTCGGTCTGAAATTTCATCCGGTTCTGATCGTCCACGGTTTTCCCGGTCTGGATGCACAGCAGCACATCCTGCATCTGGGCATCCTCTTTGCGCAGATAATGGGCATCGTTGGTAACCACCAGCGGCAGTCCCGTTTCCCGGGCCAGGCGCAAAATCCCCTGGTTCACCGGGCGCTGCTCGTCAATGCCGTGATCCTGCAGCTCCAGATAAAAATTCCCCTCGCCAAACAGGGCAGCCAGCTTCAGCGCGTATTCCTTCGCACCGGCGTAATCCTCCGCCATCAGATACTGCGGCACCGCTCCCGCCAAGCAGGCGGACAGGGCTATCAAGCCCTCGTGGTATTGCTCCAGCAGCGCCAGGTCGATCCGGGGCTTGCCGTAAAAGCCATGGATAAAGGCTTCGGAAACCAGGTAGCATAGGTTTTCGTAGCCCTTCCGGTTCTCGCACAGCAGCACCAGATGGTAGGGGTCATTGTCGATCCCGTGAACCCGGTCAGACATCCCACGGCGGGCTACATACACTTCACAGCCGATGATAGGCTTGACTCCCGCGGCCTTGGCGGCTTTGTAAAAATCAATACAGCCATACATCACCCCGTGGTCGGTGATGGCCACGGCGGTCTGACCCAGCTCCTTCACCCGGTCCATCAAGCCGTCAATCCGGCAGGCGCCATCCAGCAGGCTGTATTCCGTATGTAAATGCAGGTGTACAAAACTCATTTGGCGCTCTCCTTTGCCAGCATCACCAGCTTCTTCATCCGATTGTTCATGGCGGGCTTGGTAATGGGCGGCTCCATCATGGCCGCCAGTTCCGACAGCGACGCGGAAGGATTCTTCTCCCGGGCATCCGCCGCCTGCTTCAGTTTCCCTGGCAGCTGCTCCAGCGCCCCCGCCTCCCGCAGCATGCGGATGGCTGCCAGCTGCTCCTGGGCAGCCTCCACCACCTTGGTGATGTTGGCATCGTCACAGTTGCAGCGGCGGTTGACCTTGTTGTTCAGCTCTTTTTCCAGCCGGGCCTCCATAATCCCCATAGCGGCCACCGGCGCGCCCAGGTAGGTCAAAAAATCGGAAATCTGCTCACTTTGCTTAAGATACAGCACCTGTCCCCCGCCCCGGACTGCGGTTTTGGGAGCAAATCCCAGAGTCTCTCGCATGAGGGCATCCGTCTCCCGGGCCACGCTTTGGTGGGTGGTGGTCAGCTCCATATGATAGCCCTTCCCCGGGTCTGTCACGCTGCCCCCGGCCAGGAACGCGCCCCGCAGAAAGGACGCCTTGCAGCACTCCTCCTCCACCACCGGCAGATTGACATGTAGGGCCAGAGTCTGACGGCTGTCAAAGCCAAAGCTGTCCATAACCCGGGCGATTTTTTCTTTGTCCCAAATCTGAAAGATCAGCTTGCCCGGCGATGCCAGGCTGGGATAGCTGTCAAATTCCAGGTCAAAGGCTTTTTTGAAAAGCTTGGGGAGGATACAGGCAAATTCCCGGCTTTCCGTAATCAGCTTGATACCGCTGCTTTGAAAGCTGTTGCCATAGAGCAAAACACCAAAACAGGCAGCCCGGGCGCAGCAGCGCTTCTGGGGCAGCTCCCGGCATACCTCCGCTTTCGCGGCGGCGGAAAAGGAAATCGACATAGAAACACCTTTTTCTGTGAACAGTCTGTAGGGCGGCTTGCCCTCAAGCCGCCGCTTTGGGGCGCTGGCGGCTTTTGGGCGGGCTGAGGGCAGCCCGCCCTACCTTTTTTCTACCAGATCCGAACCTCCGGCTCCAGACGGATGCCGGTCTGCTCATAGACCTTTTCGGACACTTGACGCAGCAACTGCTTTACCTCCCCGGCGGTGGCGCTGCCCAGATTCACCGCGAAGCCCGCGTGCTTTTCCGAAATGGCCGCGTCTCCCACCCGGTAGCCCTTCAAGCCCGCCTGTTCGATCAGAGCAGCGGCGTAGCCGCCTGCCGGGCGCTTAAAGGCCGAGCCAGCCGAGGGCAGATTCAGCGGCTGAGAAGCGGAGCGCTTGGCAATCAGCTCCTTCATGCGGCTCCAGACCGCCTCCGTGTCCCCGGGGGCCAACTGAAATTCCGCGCTGACCACAATCTGCCCGGAATTCTCCAGCACGCTGTGCCGGTAGGAAAAGTGCATCTCCTCCCGCGTTAGAGTATGGGTATCGCCCTTCGCGTCCATGACCTCCACAGCCGTACAAATCTGGCCGATCTCCCCGCCGTAGGCCCCGGCATTCATATACACGCCGCCGCCTACCGTCCCGGGAATGCCGTGGGCAAATTCCAGGCCAGTCAAGCCTTGGTTCACGGCGAACACCGCCGCCCGGGCCATGGTCACGCCCGCCATGCAGCGGATGCGATCTCCCGCCAGCCGCTCCATTCCGTCCAGGCAGTCTTTCAAGCAAATCACCATACCGGGCAGTCCCTCGTCCGGGGCCAGAACATTGGTTCCGGCACCCAGTATAGCGGGTTTACAGTCCAATAAAGCGGATGTTTTCAGCAATTGGGACAATTCCTCCCTGTTTTTCGGGAAGGCCATCACCTCCGCGCCTCCGCCAATGCGGAAGGAGGTGTGCCGGGCCATGGGTTCTGCAAAGCACAATTGCAGCTTGGGCAGCAAAGCGGACAATTTCCGCTGAAAATCCGTCAATTCTGTCATAAACGCCTCCGGGTGTATAGTTGATAACAGTATAACATATTCCCCGGGAATATGCAATTATTCCACCGTGAATTTTGTGTTACGAAGCAAATCCCCGCTGCCAAAGCAGCGGGGAGCAGGATATGGATTAGTTGACGCCCTCGGCCTCGGTGATGGCCCGGATGAACTGCTTGTTCTTGCCCATATCGAACAGGATCACACTGTCCATGATGCCATCCTCGTAAATGTCGATCAGATCCCCCCAGCGGCTTCCCTCCAGGGACTCATTCTCAATGGGGATGGTGTGGCTTTCGATTTCCAGCCGGCTGAGCAGCGGTGCGACCTTCACCAAGAGGCTCGCGATATCCCCCGGCTTCATGGTGGTTGTAATCAGCGGCAGCAGGGTATCCGCCACGCCCTCCAATTCGCTGAGGCTCAAATTCCGCACCTTATTCAGAAGAACCTCGATCAGTTGCCGCTGGCGGGTGGTGCGCTTAATGTCGCTGTCGCTGTCTCCTTCGGCTTTCCGCATCCGGGCATAGCATAGGGCCGCCATACCGTCCAGGTGCTGCATACCTGGTTCCACATCGTAGGTTACCCACACATCGTCATCGTTTAGGTACTTTGCCTCCGCCTCGGTCAGCTCAATGTCCACACCGCCCAGGTAATCGATAACCTTGATAAAGCTGTCAAAATTGATTTCGATATTATAATCTATCTCAATGCCGAAATTGTCCTTGAGGCAGATGTTGCTCATTTCCATGGCGCCGACAATCCCGTTCCAGCTGTAGCCCAAATTGTAGCAGACATTGTACTTTGTCTTGCCACAGGTTTTTCCCATATAATCCGGTAATTTCAAATAGGTATCCCGCAGAACAGAGAACAGGGTAACCTTGCCAGTATAGGTGTTGATGGACACCACAATATTGGTATCCGCCAGTCGGCTTTCCTCGCCTTCCCGGTAGGCTTGACCCACAACCAGGATATTGACAATGTCATCGGCAGTCATGGGAGGGCGGGTGGTTTCCATGGTGGTTGCTTCTGTAGCTTCCGTTACTTCTGCCTGTTCCTTCTGTGCCGGCGCTGTGGTCTCCTCGGTGTAAACATAGGTATCCTCGGGCAGGGTGATGATGTTCATTTTGTTCATCATCTTATTGTAATAAGAGATGCTCCAGATCGCCACCGCCGCAATCAGCACCAGCAGCACTGCCAAAACGATCAGAAAAATTTTCAATCCTTTGTTCATCCGTTTTCCGGATTTCTTTGGCCGCTTTTGGCCTTCAAACCGTCCTTGATAACGCATAATATCCCTCCGTCCGGCACCCAGCGCATTTCCATATTTTGCTTATTTTACCACGCTTTCCCGCAAAATACAAGCTTTTCTTTGGAAAGCGGAACCCCGCTGCCGAAGCAGCGGGGAAAGAAAGGAAGGAACCGTATCAGCCCTCGGCCTCGGTGATGGCCCGGATCAGCTTCTTGTTTTGACCCGCGTCAAATTCCAGAACGCTGTGCTCGAAGCCGTCGCCGTAAATGTCCTTATAGCCGCCCCAATAGGTGGTTTCCATGGGAATGGTATGGCTGTTAATCTGCAAATCCTTCACCAGCGGCAGGGCCTTCATCAAGAGGTTTGCAATGTCGCTCGGGGTCATGGTGGTGGTAATCAAAGGCAGCAGCTCATCCGCCACATCTTGCAGCTCCGGAATGCTCAGATTCCGAATCTTGCCAAGCAGCGCCTCGATCAGCTGACGCTGGCGGCCGGTTCGTTTGATGTCGCTGTCACTGTCCCCCTCGGCTTTGCGCATCCGGGCGTAGCACAGCGCCGCCATGCCATCCAAATGCTGCATGCCAGGCTCCACATCGTAAGTCACCCACACATCGTCATCGTTTAGGTACTTCGCTTCCGCCTCAGTCAACTCAACATCTATGCCGCCCATAAAGTCGATCAGCTTAATGAAGCTTTCAAAGCTGATTTCGATGTTGTAGTCCACCTCAACGCCAAAATTCGTCAGCAGCGTAGCATTGGTAAAGGCCATGGCATCCACCGTGCCGTTTTCCTTGCCGCCCCAGGTATAACCCAGGTTGTAGACTGTCGTAAACTTGATGGGGCTGCAGGAATGGTTTCTGCCATTGGTATCCCGGTAATCTGGCGGTCTGACCAGGGTATCCCGCAAAATGGAGAACAGGGTCACTTCTCCGGTATAGGTATTGAGGGAAACCACAATGGAGGTATCCGCCATGTGGGATTCCTCGCCCTCCCGGGCCGCCTGGCCGACCACCAGGATGTTGACGATATCGTCAGCGGACATAGGCGGTCTGGTGGTCTCCACCGTCGTAGCTTCCGTTTCCTCGGTGGTTTCCATCTGCTCCGCTTCCGTAGGCGTGGTAGCCGCCTCTGTGTGGGAGTAAGTATTTTCCGGCAGGGTGACGATGTTCATCTTGTTCATCATCTTATTGTAATAAGAAATGCCCCAGGCCGCCACAGCCGCGATCACTACCAACAGCACCGCCAACACGATCAAGAATATCTTCAGCCCCTTGCCCTTCTTTTTCCTGGGCTTTCCTGGCTGTTTTTGACTTTCAAAATGTCCATGATAGCTCATGTATTACCTCCTAATGGACGTTTCTGTACCCAATCACACTCGAACATCGGTTATTCTACCACGTGCTTGTCCATAATACAAGCTTTTTTTCCGCTCTTCGAAAAAATGGAAGAAAAAACGCCCTGTTTGGGCGTTTTCTCAATCCTTGATTCCCAGCGCATAGCGAAGATACCGGCCGTTCAGCGCGGTATTGCATTCGATCACACTGGAGGTATAGCCGTACAGCTCAATGGTCTTTCCCCACATACTGCCGCGCAGCGTCTCGTTATCCGCCGGACAGGTCAAGGACGCCACCTTGATATCCTTCACCATCGGCAGGAATTCCCAGAGATAGTCGGTGATCTCTTTGTTGGTCATATCCGTGGTAATCATGGGCAGGATGGTGGTGGCCAGGTCATGCAGCTCCCGCAATCCCATTTCCCGGCATTTGTCCAGCAGGGAGGTAATCAACGAGCGCTGCCGGGCGGTACGCTGGCGGTCGCTGTCGATTTTCCGGATGCGGGCATAGCCCAGGGCCTCCGTGCCGTTCAGAATCTGGCGCCCCGGCTGCATTTGCCCAACATAGCCCACATGGTTCGTCAGGTATTCCGCCTCCGCCTCGGTCAGCTCCACCTCCACACCGCCCATGGCGTCGATGATGCTGGTGAAGGTATCAAAGCCGATTTCAATGGTATGATCCACATGGATGCCGAAATTCTGCTCCACGCACTTGGCCAGCATCTCCATGCCGCCCTGGGAGGTTCGCGTCCAGGTGCTGCCCAGGGCATAGCAGACGTTGATTCGATTCCGGCCGGGGCCATGGCCCGCGTAGGCGGGCAGGGGCACGTATAGATCCCGCATAAAGGACACCAAACTCAAGGTTTTCGTCTGGCGGTTGATGGAGCACAGGATCATGGTGTCCGAGAGCATGTTTTCCTCCCCTTCCCGCCAGCTCTGACCCACCAGCATGATATTGGTGATATTCTCGTCTGACGTTACCTGGGGCCAGGTTTCCTGTGCCTGGGTTGGTTCTGCTTCCTCTGTGGTGCCAAGCAGCGCCTCCACCTCCTCCTGGGACAAGGTAGGCACCGTCTCGGCGGGGCTTTTCATCAGATTGAGCATGGCATTCCAGTAGCAGATTCCGCCGATGACCGCCGCCAGCACTAGCGCCCCCAGAATTCCCATCGCAATCCAGATCGCTCGTTTCCTTTCTTTTCCGTTTTCTTCCTGCTTTTCTTCCATAACAGCCTCCTTTTTGCGTAGTTTGGCCGGTTTTCGCCGGTTTACACAGAAAACATTGGGGCAGCCCTTTCCGGCTGCCCCAATGCGGTGATTCTTTTATTTCTCGATGATTTCCAGCACTTCCATGGGGCAGGCTTTGGCGCAGATGCCGCAGGCGATGCACTTGGAGGCCTTGTCGTCCTTCACGACGAGAACCTTCATCGGGCAGGCCTCGGCGCACTTGCCACAGCCGACACACTTTTTCTTATTAATCATGTACACGCCGGTCTTGGGATTCTGGGTAATGGCCTCGTGCTCGCAGGTGCGCATACACTTGCCGCACTGGATGCAGGTCTTGGGCGCTGCCCCCTTCCCCTTAGCCACGATCTTGATGCAAGACAAGTCCTCGTCAAATTCTTTGTAAAATGCCTCGGAGCAGGCTCTGACACATTGCAGGCAGGCCATACACTCCACGTCTTTCTTAACAGCGAGTTTTTTCATAGGAGAAAACGCCCCTTCCCTTTGATTGTTTTTTCATTATACATGCTTTTTTTCAAAAAAGCAACGGTAAAAGAAAAAATTTCCAACCTCTTCTTCTCCTGTGAGGTCGAAAAAATGGCAGATTTTCCAGCGGTATCCCGGTTAAACCCGGCGATACTGGAAATAATAGTTTTGTCACCAAAACGATTTGGAGGTAACAAAATGAAAAAGTATGGTATTTTCACCCTGGTGCTTGTCCTTACCGCCGCGCTGATGGCCGGCTGCGGCTGCACCAATCAGAACATGACGCCTTCGTCCGCTCCCACCGTGCTGCCCACAAATGAGGAAAACTGGGCCAGCACCCAAGCAACCACCCCCTCCAGCGCCCCAACCACGGCAAGTACCCCCAGCGAAAGCGGCGCTGCCGGTACCAGTGAAGCCACCATCGATCACGGAAACGGCCCTCTGGAGGATAACACCACCACCGCAACGGAGAATACCGTGGAAGGCCGCGTCCGGCAGGGTGCGGGCGGTAACTTCCGCTAAAAACCGGGACGGCCAACCGCCGTCCCAATTTTTACGCTTTTAGGAATTCTTCATAGTCCAACGTCAAGCTGCCGTCCTCTTTTAGGATGCAGGGAATCCCGATATTCCCGGCCTCCTTGGCCT
>CAYYGF010000018.1:0-19693 GCA_964471315.1 uncultured Oscillospiraceae bacterium
CCTTCAGGGCGTTGGTCAGACCCGCCAGGGTGATGACGGCGGTGCCGTGCTGGTCGTCGTGGAAGATGGGAATGTCGCACTTTTCCTTCAGCTTCCGCTCGATCTCAAAGCACCGGGGGGCGGAGATATCCTCCAGGTTGATGCCGCCGAAGGAACCAGAGATCAGATAGACGGCGTTGACGAATTCGTCCACATCCTTGGTCTTCACGCAGATGGGGAAGGCGTCCACGTCGCCGAAGGCCTTGAACAGGGCGCACTTGCCCTCCATAACGGGCATACCGGCCTCGGGGCCGATGTCGCCCAGGCCCAGCACGGCGCTACCGTCGGTGATGACGGCGCAGAGGTTGTGCCGCCGGGTCAACTCATAGGACTTGTCGATGTCCTTCTGAATTTCCAGACAGGGCTGGGCCACGCCGGGGGTGTAGGCCAGGGACAGGTCGTCCTTGGTCTTGCAGGGCACGGTGCAGGTCACTTCAATTTTGCCGCCCCACTCCTTGTGAAGCCGCAGAGATTCTTTTGCGTAATCCATAGTTATTACTCCTTTACAATGACGGATACGTTGGTGCCGATCTCCTCGTGAATGATCTCACAGGGGGAAACGGTGGCCTGGGCCAGCTTTCAGTCCTAGGTTTCTTCCTTCTTGAAGCCGGACGGATATGGAATACAGGCATTATAACACAGCTTTTTCCAAAAAGAAAGCGTTCGCAGCCAGGGAAAGGAGATTTTCCCGCCCAAAGCGGCTCATTTTTTGCGTATGTGGCATACAAATACTCCCGCCATGATGACGGTGTTTTCTTTCCCTGCTTCTCATAGAGGGAGCATTCGCACGCTTTTTTAGGTGTAATCCATTTGCGCACCGAAAGAAAAGGAAGGATTTTGAAAGAAGTTATTGACGAATCTTGGATCATTGCGTATGATATTTTCGTAAATTAGGGGAGGTATACGGGGATGGACATGGATCAGCAGGCGGCTGTAAAGGCGCTACGGGAGGAGTGGAGCGAGGAGGCACTGTGGAATTGCGTGGTGGCCTGGCTGCCGATTCTGGACATATTCCGGCCTTGCTTTTCAGTACCGGCTGAAAAAGGGGAGAAATGGAGACTACACCCGGGAGCTGTTCATCGACCGGCGGGAAAACAGCAAGAGCCTGGCTTTGAGCTCCATCCAGATGGCGTTCCGGGCGGTTCGGGAAATCGGAGCGGTGGTTGACCGGCCCAAGGCGCTGGGAGATATCCGGGGCGTGACCTATATCTATGCCCTGTTCTACCGCTTCGGTCTCATCGACGTACCGGAGGCGGTGCGGCAGACCATGGAAGGAACGGAATAGCTTGGCGGCGCTTCGGCGCCGCTTTCTTGCGTTATGGGGAGAGAAAGTGAAATATCGGAATAAAAAAGCTGCATATTGCGAATAAAAATACAAATTATACAAAAATATGCCCAGGGGAATACAGACATTTTGGCGGGAATAACGCAATTTATTCGTTGCCAGATTGCACCATTTGTGGTAAAATTCGACTTATATAAGTGCAGCGGGAATTCCGCCAATGCATTTTTACAAAGGAGGCGTTCCCCTTGGCAAAATATTTGGTCAAACGAGTGGCAATGATGCTGGCGGCAATGCTGGCCATTTGCCTACTGACGTTCAGCTTGATGCACGCGGTTCCCGGCGGCCCCTTTACCAATGACCGAAAGGTGACTCCGGAGGTGGAGGCGGCACTGAATGAGAAATTTGGCCTGGATCAGCCGCTGACAACGCAGTTTCTTACCTATATGAAGGGCGTGCTTCACGGCGACTTCGGCCCTTCCTATAAATATACCGGCAAGACGGTGAACGAGTTTATTGAGAACGGGTTCCCGGTTTCTGGAAAGCTGGGACTTATCACCATCGTATTTGTCCTGCTTGCCGCCATTCCCATGGGCATTCTGGCGGCGGTGAAAAACGGGAAGTGGCAGGATATGGCCGTTATGACCGTGGCAACCATTGGCGTGACCATTCCTTCCTTTGTCATCGCCTCCATATTGGTACACTTCTTCTGCTACCGGCTGGGCTGGCTTCCTGCCTACGGCCTGGACAGCTGGAAGGGCTACATCCTGCCGGTGGTTGCCCTGGGCGGCTATTCCGTGAGCTACCTGGCCCGGCTCACCCGCTCTAGCCTGCTGGAGGTGATGGGCCAGGATTATATCCGTACCGCCCGGGCCAAGGGCCTTTCCGAATTCAAGGTCATCACCCGCCACGCCCTGCGCAATGCGCTGCTCCCGGTGATCACCGTGCTCGGCCCCACCGTGGCCAACCTGCTCACCGGCAGTTTTGTGGTGGAGAACATCTTTGCAATCCCCGGCCTGGGCAAGTACTTCGTCAACAGTGTCTCCCAGCGGGACTACACCACCATCATGGGCGTCACCATTTTCTATGCGGCTTTCCTCATGGCGATGGTGCTGGTGGTAGATATTTTCTACTGCCTAATTGACCCCCGGATCAAATACGACTAAGGGAGGGGACACCATGTCCGTACAAGCTGACAAATGGGCGCCGTTGGAGCAGTCCAGCGAGAGCCGTGAAAAAATATGGAGCAAGAAGCGCACCTTTGCCGGTGACGTTTGGTTCCGTTTCTGCCGCAAGCCCACCGCCATCGCGGGGCTTGTGATGATCGTCTTGTTCCTTTTGTTTTCCCTGCTGGGGCCGATGTTCACTCCTTATTCCTATTCCGATCAGAATCTGGCGATGGTCAACATCCCGCCGCTGATGAAGGTCTACGATGTGGGGCCGTGCCAGGTGTACATCACCCCCTCTCTGAAGCTGATTCAGATGGATGCTGAGGGCAACCTCTCCGGGGTGCTTTCCTCCGTGCGGACGGAAAACGGGAAGTCTATGATGATCTTTGACTGCGATGGCAAGGAAGTGGCTCTTTACTACGGCGGCTCTACCTACGTGGTCTGTGACGAGATTACCGGTAACATTTACCCCTCCGGGTATCGGTGGTGCCGGGATCATGTGCTGGGTACCGATGCCCTGGGCCGGGACATTCTGGCCCGGCTAATGTATGGCACACGGGTTTCTCTGATGGTGGCGTTCGTTTCGGTGCTGGTGAATCTGGTCATCGGCATTCTCTACGGCGGCGTGGCCGGCTACTTAGGCGGCGCGGTGGACGCGGTGATGATGCGAATTGTGGATATTATCAGCACCATCCCGTTGACGCTGTACGTGATTCTGATTATGATGATTTTCGGCCAGGGCCTGCAAAGTATTATCATTGCTCTGGGCTGTGTCTACTGGGTGGACATGGCCCGGGTCGTTCGGGGGCAGGTACTGGGGCTGAAGCAGCAGGAATTTGTCCTGGCGGCCCGTACCATCGGTTCCTCCCCTCGCACAATCCTCATGCAGCACTTGATTCCCAATGCCATGGGCTCCATCCTGGTGACGGCCACCATGCTGATCCCCTCCGCCATCTTTATGGAGGCGTTCCTGGGGTATTTGGGCATCGGCCTGCGGCCGCCGCTGGCAAGCCTGGGCACCATGTGCAACGATGCCAACGCCAACCTGCGCACCAGCCCACACGAGCTGCTGATTCCGGCGCTGGTGATCTGTTTGATTATGTTCGCCTTTAACTTCGTAGGCGACGGCATGCGGGACGCGCTGGATCCGAAATTGAAGAAATGAGGTGGGAAAATGGAACCAATTCTCACTGTGAATAATTTGAAAACCACCTTCTACACTGCCGGCGGAGCGGTGCAGGCCGTCCGGGGGATTTCCTTTGAAGTGGGAAAGGGGGAGATTGTGGGCATCGTGGGAGAGTCCGGCTCTGGAAAGAGCGTTACCTCCATGTCCGTCCTTCGGCTGCTGCCCAGCACAGCCCGAATCGATCCCGAAAGCACCATCGTTTTTGAGGGAACGGACTTAACGGGCCTGTCCATCCGTCAGCTCCGCGCCATCCGGGGGCAGAAAATCGCCATGGTGTTCCAGGATCCCATGTCCTCGCTGAACCCCCTAATCCGGGTGGGCAAGCAGGTGGAGGAAATGCTGAAAATCCACCACAAGGAGCTGTCTAAGGCACAGCTGCGGGAGATGGTTTTGGAGCTGTTCCGCCAGGTGCGGATTCCCGAGCCGGAGAAGCGGTACAATGAGTTTCCCCATCAGTTCTCCGGCGGCATGCGCCAGCGTGTGATGATTGCCATGGCCCTCGCTAACAAGCCGGATCTGCTCATTGCCGATGAGCCTACCACTGCCCTGGATGTGACCATCCAGGATCAGATTCTGAAGCAGCTGCGAACCCTTCAGCGGGAGTCCGGGGCCAGCATTATCTTCATCACCCATGACCTGGGAGTGGTGGCGGAGCTGTGCCAGCGGGTGCTGGTGATGTACGGCGGCCTGATTATGGAGGAGGCGCCCATTGACGAGCTGTTTGAAAATCCCCTCCATCCCTATACCCTGGGGCTGCTGGCCTCCGTGCCCTCCCTGCACCAGGATAAGCAGGGCCGGTTAACCTCCATTCCTGGCTCCCCTCCGGATATGACCAAGCCTCCCGAGGGCTGTCCCTTCGCGCCCCGGTGTCCCTACGCCCGGCAGATCTGCGCCATGGAGCAGCCACCCTATGTTTCCTTTGGGGAGCACCGCCGTTCCATGTGCTGGCTGCTGCAGCCGGACGCGCCGGCGGAGAATAACCCATTCCGAAAGGAGGCGGCGAAATGAGCAAGCCGATTCTGGAGGTTGCGCACCTCACCCAGCATTTCCGAATCAACCGGAAGGAAGCGGTACACGCGGTGGACGATGTTTCCTTCGCCATTGCCCGGGGGCAGACCTTGGGCCTGGTGGGAGAATCTGGCTGCGGCAAATCCAGCTGCGCCCGCTCCATTATCCGGATTTATGACCCCACCGGCGGCAGGATCCTCCTGGATGGGGAGGACATCACCCATATGTCCCAGAAGGAGCTTCAGCCCCGGCGGAAGAAGATGCAGATGATCTTCCAGGATCCCTACGCTTCCCTAAACGCCCGGATGACGGTGCGGGATATCATCGCCGAACCACTGCTTGCCCACCATATTGTGAAGTCCAAGGAAGAAGCCGACGATTATGTCTATCCCATCCTGGAGCGGGTTGGCTTGACCCGGGAACACGCCGGGCGCTATGCCCATGAGTTCTCCGGCGGTCAGCGCCAGCGGGTAGGCATCGCCCGGGCGCTGGTGCTCCATCCGGATCTGGTGATCTGCGACGAACCCATCTCCGCTCTGGATGTGTCCATTCAGGCGCAAGTCGTCAATCTGCTGCGGGATTACCAGGAGGAAAAAGGACTGGCCTACCTCTTTATCGCCCACGACCTGTCTATGGTGCGCTATGTCTCCGATGTGGTAGGTGTGATGTACCTGGGGCAACTGGTGGAGCTGTGCTGCGCGGAAGAAATATACGGCCATCCCCTGCACCCCTACACCCAGGGTCTGCTGGCCTCCATCCCGGTGGCGAATCCCAAGCTGGCCCGGGAGAAGCAGACCAGCGGCATCGAGGGCGACCTGCCCAGCCCAGTCAATCCTCCCAGCGGCTGCCGGTTCCGCACCCGCTGCCCTTACGCGAAGGCAGTTTGCGCGGAGGTGGCTCCCTGTATGCATGAGGTAGCCCCCGGCCACAGCCTGGCCTGCCATCTGTATGACTGACCCCTTTGGTTCATTTGACCTGGCGGATGTTCCGCTTGTCAATAATTCTCCGGCAATGAGATTAAGAAAGGAAGATTGCTATGAAAAAACTCGTGTCCCTTGCTCTGGCCGTTCTGATGTGTCTGAGCCTGGCCGCCTGCGGCGGCAGCAGCTCCAGCGGCGGTAACATCAGCGACATGGCCGCTGCCACCACCGCAGCCCCGGCCAGCACCACCCCCGCTGCCGATGTGGCCCAGGAGATGACCTTCGTGCTCTCCGATGAGCCCGATGGCATTGACCCCACTGTCACCAACAACTCCTTCGCCATGTACGTCCTGTGCAACTGCTTTGACGGCCTGGTGACCTACGATGCCTCCGGCTCCATCGTTCCCGCCTGCGCGGAGAGCTGGGATATCAGCGACGACGGCACCGTGTACACCTTCCACCTGCGCGAAGGCCTCAAGTGGAGCGATGGCACTCCCTTGACCGCCAATGACTTTGTCTACTCCATCCAGCGTGTTCTGA
The DNA here is from genome assembly GCA_964471315.1 of uncultured Oscillospiraceae bacterium. GTDB lineage: Bacteria > Bacillota > Clostridia > Oscillospirales > Oscillospiraceae > Faecousia. Next base: position 6,145 of record CAYYGF010000018.1, read on the forward strand.
CGCCGGCCACCACCGCCCAGTATTACAGCATGATGTCCGACTACATCAAGGGCGCCAAGGAGTTCTATGAGGGCACCGGCACCGCCGAGGAGCTGGGCGCCAAGGCTCTGGACGACAATACCCTGGAGATTACCTTGCTTCAGCCCACCTCCTTCTTCATCGACCTGGTGAGCATGTGGTGCTACTTCCCCGTGCAGAAGGCGACCATTGATGCCAACGGCGACCGTTGGACTGCCAGCGCGGACACCTATGTCTGCAACGGCCCCTTCAAGATGGAGCAGATCAATCTGGGCGAGGGCTACGTCCTGGTGAAGAATGAGAACTACTGGGACGCGGACAACGTGACCCTGGAGAAGCTGACCTTCCGGTTCATCCTGGACTCCGCCACCGCACTGACCGCTTATGAGTCCGGCGATGTGGACGGCATCCGTTCCATTCCCTCCGCGGACTACGCCCGTCTGGTTGCCTCCAACGCCGGTGTGAACGTGGTTCCCAACTACGGCACCGTGTACTACAACATCAACTGCTCCAAGGCGCCTTATGACAATCCCCTGGTCCGGAAGGCTCTGAACCTGGCCATCGACCGTAAGACCATCATCGAGAACGTGGTGCAGATCGACGCCACGCCCGCTTTCAGCTACCTGGCTCCCGGCTATGGTGTGAACGGTAAGGATATCACCGAGGGCCGTGGCACCTTCGGCCTGTCCGAGACCGCTGACGTGGAGGCCGCTCAGGCCGCGCTGGCTGAGGCCGGCTATCCCAACGGCGAGGGCTTTCCCACCTTGCAGCTGTCCTACTACTCCAACGACACGGTGAAGAAGGTCGTGGAGGCCATGGCCGAGATGTTCAAGACCAATCTGAACATCAACGTGGAGATTTCCTCCAACGACTGGGCGATCTTCTATGAATCCGTCCAGGCTGGCGACTACGAAGTGGCCGCTATGGGCTGGAGCGCCGACTACCTCAACCCCATGAGCTTCCTGCCCCTGTTCAAGACCGGCGACTCCACCAACACCGCCTTCTACTCCAACAGCAAGTATGACGATCTGGTGAACCAGGTCATGCTGGAGACCGACGCCGCCGCTGCCGCAGAGCTGACGTTGAAGGCCGACGAGGTTGTTTCCGAGGATTACGCCTGCATCCCCCTGTATTACAAGTCCAATAACTATCTGATGAAGGACTACATTTCCGGCGTGTACATGGTTTCCTCCGGCAATATGTACTTCAAGGATGCCAAGGTTGTGAAGTAATGCAATGCCGGATCGTGACCAGGGACTTCGGGGAGATGGTGTTCACCCTCTACCCCGAGTATGCCCCGCTGACTGTGGAGAGCTTTGTCAAGGTTGCGAAAAGCGGGTTCTTTGACGGCCTGGGCTGGTGCCGGATCGTGAAGGACTACGTCATTCAAGGCGGCTCCCCGGACAACGACATTATGACCGACAGCGACTTCCACATCAAGGGAGAGTTCCGGGAAAACGGGGTGGACAATCCACTGCCCCATGTCCGGGGCGCGCTGTCCATGGCTCGGGATGACGGCTTTGACACCGCCGGAACCCAGTTCTTTGTGGTACACAAGGATGCCCACAAGCTGGACGGCCGGTACGCCGCTTTTGGCCAGATGACCTCCGGATTCGAGGTTCTGGACGCCATTGCGGCGGTGGAGACCACCGGCCCGGAGACCTGGAACAAGCCTCTGGCAATGCCGATCATCGATCGAATCGAGATCCTTCCTTGATTTCCGCAAAGCAAAAGCAGCCGGTGACCGCACCCGCGGGTGTGTCACCGGCTGTGTATTTTCCCACTTTCCATTTCGAACGGGTTGTGCTATAATCAAGTCATCGGAAAAGAAAGGGTGTATTCCTATGAATCAACAGCGCCTCCGGCGTGTCATTGCGGGGATGAAGGCGGCTGGACTGGAGCAAATCCTGGTCACAGCTACCACCTCGCTGTATTATCTCACCGGCTATTGGGTGGAGCCTCACGAGCGGATGATTGCTCTGTGGCTTTGTGCCGATGGGAAAGCGGTTCTGTTCGGCAATGAGATCTTCGGCCTGTCCTCCACCCGGGAGCTGCCCTTCGTGGCCCACAAGGATGGGGACGATCCGGTGGCGGCTCTGGCCGCAGCGGTGAAGCCGGGAAGGCTGGGCATCGACAAATTCTGGTATAGCAAGTTCTTGATCGGCTTAATGGAGCACCGTCCCGATGTCCGGCCGGTGCACGGCTCCCAGCCGGTGGATGAAAACCGGCAATATAAGGACGAGGCGGAACGGCAGGCAATGCGTCACGCCTCTGCCATGAACGACCAGGTGATGGCGGCTGCCATTGCCAGTGTCAAAGCAGACGTTCGGGAAAATGAGCTGGCGGCGCTGGTGAACCGGGAATACCTGGCCCGGGGCGCGGACTGCGAGGGAACCCAGCTGGTGTGCTTCGGTCCCAACGGGGCGGATCCCCACCACAGCGGTGACGGGACGGTTTTGAAGCCCGGAGACAGCGTGATTTTTGATATTTTTACGCCCATTTCCCGGTATTGGTGCGATATGACCCGGACAGTGTTCTACAAAACCGTCAGCCAGAAGCAGCGCCAGGTGTATGAGCTGGTGCGCCGCGCCAACGAGGCAGCGGAGGCGGCGATTCGCCCCGGTGTGCCTCTTTGGAAGCTGGACGAGATCGCCCGGAAAGTGATTACCGAGGGCGGCTACGGCCCCTGCTTTACCCACCGGCTGGGCCATGGCTGCGGCATCGACTGCCACGAGCCGCCGGATGTGTCCGGAGTCTCCCAGGCAGTGTGCCGTCCTGGAATGGTCTTCTCCATCGAACCGGGAATCTACCTGCCGGGAGAATTCGGCGTCCGGATTGAGGATCTGGTCATGGTCACCGAGGACGGCTGCGAGGTTTTGAACAAGTACCCCAAGGACTTGCAGGTTATCGAATAAACACGACAGGCCGCGGCTGAAAGCCGCGGCCTGTCTCCCTATTTGTGGTAATGATAGAACATTTGGTAATCCTGCTTGTAGGACACAAGACCGGTTTCGGGGGCGCATTTTCGGGTCTGGCCCATGCCTTTGGGGAACTGATACCGTCCGTCGTGTTGCGGGCTGGCATAGCGGGCAAAGGCGTCAGCCATTTCCTGCTCCATTGTCTCCAGCACATGGTGGTAGGCGGGGTTGGCAATTTGACTGACGGTTTCCTGGGGATCCCGCTCCAGGTCGTATAGCAGATCGTTGCCGTCAATGTAGTTCTTCACCAGCTTATAGCGGGAATTGCGAAGCATTCGCACCGCTCCGTATTCCGAGCACACCGCTACAAATTCCCGCTGGAAGGGTTCCCCGTCCAGCGCGGCGGTGAAGGACGCGCCGCAGGGCCGGTCGGACTGCGCCTGGATGCCGCACAGGGACAAAATGGTGGGGAACAAATCCACGTGGCTGACCATATCCCGGACTGTGCGGCTGGCCTTCCCGGGCACCCGGAGGATCAGCGGAACCCGAATGGACTCCTCGTAGAAATTCTGGGGGTAGGTGCCATTGCCTTTGCCCCAGACACCGTGCTGTCCCACATTCATGCCATTGTCACTGGTGAACACAACGATGGTGTCCTTTTCCAGTCCCAACTGGCGCAGGGCATCCAAAATCCGGCCAATGGCCCGATCCATGGCGGTGACGGCGGTGAAGTAGCCCCGGATTTTCTCCCGGCGCTTTTCCGGCGTGTCCCCAATGAAGTTGTTCCACATCTGATCCCGGTGTATCGGCGCGCTGGGGATCGAGTCGAAGGAAACGCCCTCGTACAGATCCCAGATCTCCCGGGGATGCTCCTCCTTATCCCAGGGGGTGTGGGGCGCGGTAAAGTGGACGCCCAGATAGAAGGGACGATCCGTTCGGTAATGGCGCAGATAATCGATGGCGTTGTCCGCGATGCGGTCGGTTAGGTACTCGGAATGGGCCGTGACTTGGCCGTCCCGGTACAGATCATAGGAGGTATACCGGCAGCCGCCCCGGAGAATGGTATTCCAGTAGGTGTAGCCCTTTCGGGGCTTCATTGTGTCGCCCAGGTGCCATTTGCCGGACAGGGCGATGTCATAGCCCGCCTGGGCCAGAATGTCCGTGTAGGTGGTGATCCCTTCCAAAAAATCAATGGCCTGGGTCTCATTGTCCCGGATGGGCGGACGGCTGCTGCTGAAGGACGGAAGGGTTTTGGGATCTACGCTGCCGTCGATGAGCCAGTCGTGGATGCCGTGGTTGGAGGGCATGGTGCCGGTGAGGATGGAGGCCCGGGCTGGCGAACAGACGGGGCTGGCGCAGAAGCACCGGGAGAAATAGACACCGCTATCCGCCAACGCGTCCAGATTGGGGGTCAAAATCTCCGGGCATTCCCGGTGCTGGGCGAAGTAGGACTGGTCATCGCTCAGCAGGAATAAAACGTTAGGCTTGTCCATCATCCCTTTACCGCACCGGCGGTCAGACCCTTAATCATGTATTTCTGGAAGAAGAAGAACACGAAGACCATGGGCAGCGTGCCGACCACAGAGATGGAGTTGACCAAGGACCAGTCATAGGACAGCTCGCCCAGATACCGCAGGGTAACGCCGGTGGACAGGGTACGCAGCGCGTCATTCTGAATCAGCGTGGAGGCATAGAGATAGTCGTCCCAGGCTACCAGGAAGGAGTAGATACCCACAGCCAGCAAGCCGGGAATCACCAGGGGCATGACCACCTGGAACATGGTTTTGAACCGGCTGGCCCCGTCGATGAAAGCCGCTTCTTCCAGATCCCTGGGTACGGCATCGAAGAAGGAGGCCATCAAGGTGATGGAGAAGGGGAGCTGACCGGCGGTGATGGACAGAACCAGACCGGCTGTGGTATTGAGCAGTCCCCAATCCCGCAGCAGACCGTACAGGGAAATCAGACGGGATACCACGGGGAACATCTGGGAGAACAGCAGGAAAGCGATGACATACTTGTTCCAGTTGATCCGAACCCGGGACAGGGCATAGCCGGAGAACAGCGCGACCATGCACACCAGGATGGTAGACAGGGCGGAGACAATGATGTTGTTCTTATAGTAGATGAAGAACTCCGGATAGTTGGTGAACAGGTTGATGAAGCCCTCCAGGGTCGGCACTTTGGGTAGGAACGTGGGGGGATACAGATAGCTTTCCATGTTCGTTTTGAAGGATGTCAAAACGACCCAGTAAATCGGGAACAGCAGGAAAAACATGATGATCAGCAGAACGGCCCATTTGAATACGTTCAGCAGTGCTTTTTTGGTTTTGATACTCACACGATTCCCTCCCGTTATTCAATGTCAGCCTTGGGGAAGAGCTTGTTGTACAGGAAAACAAAGACAATCATAATCAGCATCCAGATGGTGGTGACAGCGGCGCCGGAGCCGAAGTTGTGGTTGATGAAGGCTTCTTTGTACGACAGCACCGCCAGGGTGGTGGTGGAGCCGTTGGGGCCGCCGGAGGTCATCTGCCAGAACAGGGGGAACTGCTTGAAGTTATCAATGATAATCATGGATACGGAGGTCTTGATAACCGAGGACATATAGGGCACGGTGATTTTAAAGAAGCCCACCGCACCGTTGGCGCCGTCCAGCTGGGCCGCTTCCAGGATATCCGAGGGGACGTTCTGCAATCCGGCCAGCAGAAGCAGCGTCATCAAGGGGATCTGTTTCCACAGCGCCACGATTATCACGCCGATCAAGGCGGTGCTGGAGCTGTTCAGCATCGCGAAATCCGAAATCCGGCCAAAGGTAAGCACGTTGACTACGTATCGAAACAGTCCGTATTGGGGCTGATATATCCAAATCCACACCAAAGCGGAGATAACCGTGGGGACAACCCAGGGGGTCATCATAACGCTTCGGAAGAATCGCGCGCCCTTGATGTCGGAGTTCAGAATAAGCGCCAGAGTCATGCCGATCACAAGGCTCAGTATGGTGGTGGTGATCACAAAGGTGAAGGTGACACCTACAGAGGCGGTCAGCGTTCCGCTTTCAAAAAGTTTGATGTAGTTGGCAAAGCTGTTCCACTGGGGCGCGATGCCTTTGATGATGTTGATGATCTTATAATCCGTGAAGCTTTTGCAGATGGAGTCCAGGATGGGGACAATGATAAACAGAGTTACAATAAGAACAGACGGTGCAAGCAGCAAACACCAGAATAATCTTTCTGTTACTCCTCTTTTGAAAAACTTTCTGTTCATGTTACATCACCCGTTTTCAGAAAATGGGGGGCGGTGCAGCCGGGGTACCGGCTGCACCGGAAATGCGTTGGAATGGCGAATCAAGGCAGCAGAGGTGTGACAGTGGAAGTGAACTTGGCGATGGCCTGCTCCTCGGTGGCCTCACCCATGCAGATGGAGTTGAACATGGTGGCAATGGCGATTTGGAAAGCGTCCTGCTCGGACAGGTAAACTTCCGCAGCCAGGTTGGAGGCAGCCTCTCTGGCACCGTCCAGAACCGGGGAGATGGGCATGTCCTTCGCGCCGGCGTAGGCGAAGTAAGCGGGGGTGGTGTCATAGGAGTGCTTCCAGGTGCCCTCGTAGTTCAGAATGAACTTGACCAGCTCGGCGGTGCCAGCGGCCTCTTTTTCGCCGTTGTTGGCGACGAACAGGGTATGGGCGGACAGGTTGGTGGCACCCTTACCGTTGGTGCCCATGCTGGGAACGGGGAAGGAGACAACGTAGTCGGCGGCGTTGGGGTCAACGGCGTAAATACCGGAGAAGCCCCAGGTCTGGTCAACATACATGGCCACAGCGCCGCTGCCCATGCCGGGACGGAAGTCCTTGGGCAGGCAGTTGACGGGGGAGTAGCCCTTTTCGGTGCATTCCTTCACGAAGGCCAGTGCTTCTTTGAAGCCCTGGTTGTCCAGATCCAGCTTGCCGTTCTCGTCCAGAATGTGGCCGCCGAAGGCATAGACCAGGGACTTTAGGAAGGCGCCGGGAGCGGTCTTTTCGGCCATGGAGATGCCGAAGGCAGTGACCTGCTCACCGGAGGCGGGGTTGGTGATACCCTGCAGGGCCTCGCACCACTGCAGCAGCTCGTCGCTGGTCTTGGGGGGCTTGGTGTAGTCCAGACCGGCCTGCTCCAGATAGTTCTTGTTGGCGTACACGATCAGGTTGGAGATGTACATGGGAATGCCGTAGCACGCGCCCTCGTAGTTGTAGCAGTCCATAACGGAGGAATCGAACTGAGACAGGAATTCCTCGTCCAGCACCTCGCTGACGGGGGAGGTGATGCCATTGGCGGCCAGGATCTGGCTCCAGGTGACCTCACCGAGCATCAAGTCGACCCGCTCACCGCCGCCGACGCGGGTGGTGACGTAGGTCATCACATCGTTGTAGGCTGCGGAGACGACTTCCACCTTGTACTCAGGGTGGGCGGCCTCAAAGTCGGCAATCAGCTGCGTCCAGTAATCGGTGTGGGCGGTTTCCAGAACGGCGTAGTTGCAGAAGTAGATGGTGGTGGGTTCTGCGCTGGCAACGTCAGCGGCGGGAGTGGTGCTGCCGCTGCTGGTGTTTGCGCTGGGAGTCTTGGACTGGCCGCAGGCAACCAGGGAGAGGGCCATAACCAGGACTAGTGTCAGCGCCAACAGTTTTTTCAGTGTTCTCATTTTCATTCTCCTTTGTTGTGTTATTCCGCGATGCCCGTTGGACATTCGCAAATTACAGAATGATGGCCTTGGACAGATTCTTGGGCGTGTCGGGGTCATAGCCCTTGGCGATGGCCAGGTACGCGCCAAAGTACTGCAGGGGGATAATCAGCTCGGGCAGATTGGCACATTCGCCCAGCTCCGTCTTGTAGGCTACGTCTACCTTGCGTTCCATCTCGCCGCTGACCGCGCCCAGGGCGATGATACAGGCGCCCAGGGCCTTCAGCTCGCCGATGAGCCGGGCATCCTCTTCCTGGGTGTTCTCGGATACAAAGTAGGCAATGACGGTTTTTTCGTCCGCGATGGAGATGGGGCCGTGGCGGTATTCCAGGGAATAGTAGCATTCCGAGGGCGTCAGCGTCATTTCCTTGACCTTAATGGAGGACTCGCCCGCCAGACCATAGTGAGCGCCGGAGCCAAGGCCGATAAAGACCTTCATGCCGGTGTATTTCTGGGCCAGGGCTTCCATCTTGGAGGCGTATTCCGACATATGATCTGCGGCATCCTCGGGCAGCTTCTCCAGCTGAGAAAGAACCTCGTCGTTGCCGGACATGGCGGCGGCAAAGAACATGGCGGTGTAGAGCATGGTGGAGAAGGAGGAGGTCATCACGATGCTGTCCTCATGCATATCGGGGATGAACAGCGACCAGGTGGAATACTGGAAGGAGTAGTCGTCGCAGGTGATTTGCAGGGATTTCACATTGGGCAGCGCCACGCCCTTCTTCACGGCGATCATGGTTTCGGTGGTGGAGGCGACCCGGGTGAAGGGCACCAGCAGAACCTTGTCCTGGGGCTTAACATAGAGGCCGGTATTCTTATAGAACTCGAAGGAGGCCAGGTAATCGCAGGTGACGTCATTGTACTTGGCAAAGTAGGCGCTGGCGGCGGCTGCCAGGAAATAGGAGGTGCCGCAGCCCATAAACAAAATTTTGGTAAAGCCCTCCTGTTTGACCGTCTCCACGATTTTCGCGAATTCCGGGAAGCATTTTCTCGTAATGGCGAAGGCCTCGTGCTGACGGCCGATTTCAGATAGTGTGTGATGTCCGCATTCCATGTTTTGGTAGCTCCTTTCGTGCGTGTTATTCAATGAAAAATTCGGCGAAACGGCCTGCTTCCAGGCTGCCGGTATTTAACTGGAACCGCTGGGCGGGGGATTTTGTCATGGGCAGGATCGCCTGCTCCAGGGGCAGCCCCGTAAACCGGGCGAAGTTCTTTACGCCGTCCCAGGGCAGCAGGGTGCTGCCGGCCCGGGAGTCCTCGCCCTTGGTTCTGGCATCCCCGTCAACCACCACAATGTCGAGGGAGCCCAACCGGTATTCTCCGTCGGGCATTCCCGCGGCCATCATGCTGTCGGTAATGAGAATCAGTCTATCCAGGCCCTTGACCTTTTTAAGAAGGGCCACGGTGTGCTCGTTTAAGTGGCGGCCGTCGCAGATGGCCTCACAGTAGGCGTCCGACAGCATGGCACAGCCCCCGGCGCCCAGCTCGTGCTGGTGCATCAGACGCATGCCGTTGAAGGTGTGGGTAAAGCCGTCGGCGCCGGCATCCAGGCAGGCGGTGGTCTGGTCGTAGGTGGCGCCGGTATGGCCCAGATTAACCTTCACGCCATTGCGGACAAAGAAACGGATGACTTCCAGGGCACCGGGCAGTTCCGGCGCCACGGTCACCAGCTTCAGCAATCCGGCGCCGTGCTCCAGCAGCTTTTCGGCGGTGGCCAGATTCGGCATCTGGATGTATTGCCGGGGAGTGGCGCCCTTGTATTCCTGGGAGAGGAAGGGGCCTTCCACGTGAATGCCCTTGATTTCGGGACAGTGTCGGGCGCTTTTTACCACCTCGTCCAGCTGGGCGCACATTTTTTCCGTGGAGTCGGTCATCAAGGTGGGGAAAATGGTACCAACATGGTTGGCGCGGTAGAAGGCAATGAGCTTGTCGATCCCCTGGGAATCGTCCACGGAGAAATCCAGACAGGCAGCGCCGTGGGAGTGCTCCTCGATCAGACGGGGGTAGAGGGTCTTGCCGTCCAAGTCCACCACCATGGCGTCGGTGCAGTCGATATGCGGAGCGATGGCGGTAATGATGCCGTCCTCCACGCACAGCTCCTGGGCAATTTTTTGACCGTTCTGCGCCAGGAAGCCGTTTCGATAAATTGTTCGTGTCATACTACCTCTTTCGGGGATAACCCCATTTTCGCTTACCGGTTGAAATCCACAAATCGGGGAAGGGACTGCCCCATCAGCGGCGTAAGCCAGTCAACATAGGCTTGGGTGACACCGTTCCCCTCTGGGGTGATGTATTCCTGGGGCAGAACCCGTTCGGTGAGCATGACCTGCTCGATGGGAACCAGGAATTGCGCGCTGCGATATGGCTCGTTGCTGAGACGGCGCAGGGCGGGCATCACGCCGGTCTGACCGGCCAGTACGGCCTGTACTGCTGCCCGGCCGGCAGCCTCCGCCTCCGCACAGTCGATCTCGCTGCGCCAGAAAATGGAGGCACGTCCGGCAAGACCGGGCTTCTCACTCCGGGCCTTGATGCCCAGCTCCTTCACCACCAGTTGGGCCAGATGCGCGGAGATATCTCCAAAATAGACGGAGCGGCCGGTTTGGAAAATCGGCGGTACCAGCGATTTCCCGCCGGGACCGTGCAGTCCTTCGCTGACCACGGCAACAACGCCCTTGCCTTTGGCCCAGCGGGCTTCCACATCCCGAAGGAACGCATCTTCGGAGAAATCCCGTTCCGGAAGATAGATCAGATCCGGCCCCAGCTCCGGATCCTGCCGGGCAAGGGCGGAGGCAGCGGCGATCCAGCCCGCGTTCCGGCCCATGGCCTCGATGACGCAGACGTGGATGGGCAGGGAACGCACATCGGCGCAGATCTCTTGAACCGTGCCCACCATGTACCGGGCGGCACTGGCGAAGCCGGGGGTGTGATCGGTGACGGCGATGTCGTTGTCGATGGTTTTGGGAATACCGGCTACCAGAATGTCCAGCCCTGCCTCCTTGCAGGCCCGGTAGACCTTGCCGCAGGTATCCATGGTGCCGTTGCCGCCGTTGAACAGGGCGAAGCGGATATCCCGCTTCTTGAGAATCTCGGCGACCTTTTGGTAATCCTCCTGCTCCATAGCATCCCGGGAGGTGCCGATGGCGGAGCCGGGGGTGGTGGTGAGCAAAGACAGGGCCGCGTCGCTGGCTTGATCCAGCCGGACAAAGCGTTCGGCGACAACACCACGCATTCCGCCCAGAGCGCCGTAGATTTTGCTGATCTTCCCACTTTTCTTTGCTTCGTCAATGGCTCCGAACAGGGAACAGTTTAGGACGGCTGTGGGACCGCCGCCATGGACGATCAGCATATTTTGGGGCATTCGGCTTTTCCCTCGCTTCCGGACAGGCGGATGATGTTCTTGATATCCTCAGCCAGGGCGTTGCAGGCGTATTGGCTGAGCTTCCAGGAGTGGCCCTGGTGGTTGAGGTTTTCCAGCGCCTCCTGATAGTGCTGTACATATTTATAACGAACCTCGGTGCCGAAGTTGATTTTTGCCACGCCGAGCTGAATGGCTTCCTGGATGATGCTTTCCTCCATGCCGGTGCAGCCGTGGAGCACCAGGGGGATGTCGGAGAATTCCCGGACGGCGCGCAGTACCTCCAGCTTGATGTCGGGCTTGCCCTTGTAGTAGCCGTGGGCGTTGCCGATGCCGATGGCCAGGGTGTCGGGCTGGCAGAGGGAGAGGAACTGCCGTACCTGCTCGGGATCGGCAATGTTCTTGTTTTCCAGCATAACGCCTTCGTTGTCCAGCCGCTGCAATTCGCCGATTTCCGCTTCTACCGGCACATCGAATACCCGGGCGACCTGTACAACGGACTGGGTCAGAGCGGCGTTGTCCCGAATGGGCATTTTGGAGCCGTCGATCATTACGGAGGTGAAGCCCAGCTTCAGCGCCTCCATGCAGATGCCGAAGCTGTCGCCGTGATCTAAGTGGATGGAGACAGGAACGGAAACCTTGTTGGCACACCACTTGGCAACCTCTACAAACCAGTCGTTGCCGGAGTATGCGCCGGTGGAGACGTAATGGGCCAGAATGATGGGAGATTTCAGCTCCTCCGCCGCTTTGCAGACAGCCATGATAATGTCGTAGTTTCCGCCCTGGGTGTTGATGGCGGGAATTGCGTAGCCATTTTTGGCAGCCTTGCGCAGTTGTTCCAGATTGTTCGTTAGCATGGTGATTCTCCTTTACACACGTGTGTATATTTCACATAGGAAAAATGCGTTTTCCATTGCGGGGCAAAAACGCATCGTGTTCACGAAAATCTTCTCTTTTCAAGTATCAGTATAGCGACAGCAAGGGAATTTGTCAATATGATTTGGCTAAAACAAGAAAAAAATAGTTGACTTGCACAAAACATGTTGCTATAGTAAAGGTACAGGCCGGGAGAAAACTGGCTGTTTGTATAATGAAAAAGCTACACTCGAATGTATACTTTAGGAGGTATTATGGAACAAATGAAGGTAGGCTTTCTTACCACAGTATCCGGCCGCTGGCCCCGGCCTCTGCCCATGGAACGCAACGAAACCTATGGCGCCTGGCTTCGGGAGAACGCCGGTGACGCGGAAATTGTGAGGTTTGACCACGTGATCGACTCTCCCCAGCGGATCCAGGAGGCAGTTCAGACGCTCCAGGCGGAGCGGGTAGACCTGGTCATCATGCTCTACGGCGCGTTTACCGGCGACGATGTGAGCACCCGTATCGCGGAAACGATGCATGTGCCGCTGATTCTCTGGGCGCCCCGGGAGCCGGATGTCCACGGCGGCCGCCTGCTGTCCAACGCCCTGGTGGCTATGACCATGAACAACGCGTCCCTGCGCCGTCTGGGCTACCATCCCCATACCATTTATGGCGGTCTGGAATCGGAGGAGGCGAAAAAGACGGTTTTGACATATATCCGGGCTTACGGCGCGATCAAGAAGCTCCGGGGCAGCACCCTGGGGCTGTTTGGCTACCGCCCCACGGCGTTTTACAATTCCGCCTTTGACGAGGGGCTGATCCGCAGAACCTTCGGGATTTCCATTGAGGAAACGGATCTGAAGGTGGTCTTTGACCGGATGCAGCAGGTGGACGAGCAGGCGCTGGAGGCAGACCTGGCCTATGTCCGGAACACCTTCTGCCTGGGAGAGGATTTCATTGAGGAATACCGGATGAACCATTCCCGGCTGTATCTGACCCTTAAGCAGCTGATGCAGGAGCAGAACTATGCCTATGGCGTCATCAAGTGCTGGCCGGAGATGGGCAATCTAAATTCGGTGCCCTGCGCCGTGCTGGGACGGCTGGCGGACGAGGGCTACGCCATCGCCTGCGAAGGCGATGTGGATGTTTCCCTGGCCATGGCCTTCCAGAACGCGCTGACCGGAAAGGCCAACTTCATCACGGATCTGATCGACATCAACGACCAGGAGAACTATCTGACCTTCTGGCACTGCGGCAACGCCGCGCCGTCGCTGCATCAGTGCAACTGTGGCGTGAAGCTGTGCGATCATCCTCTTTATAACAAAGGCTCCGCCTTCCGCGCGGTGCTGAAGGAGGGGCCGGTGACGGTTTCCCGGTTCTGCAATGTGGACGGAAAATACAAGCTTTTCCTGCTCAAGGGAACCGCCATTCCCACAACTATGTATACACCCGGATGTATGGTCAATGTCAAGGTAGACGTCCCCGTGCGGGATGTGACCGGCGGCATTATCCGGGAGGCTGTCCCCCACCACTACAGCATCGTCTGGGAGGATGTGGCCGACGATATGCGCTTAATTGCGTCTATTCTGGGCATCGAGGTTATCCAACTGTAAATCGCAGTTCCCGCTTTGTTCCATTGGAAGGAGCTGGGGCGAAAACAGGCTTACCGCAGCGCTGCGGTAAGC
>CAYYGF010000019.1:0-19011 GCA_964471315.1 uncultured Oscillospiraceae bacterium
GAACCGGGGAATCTGGAAGATGGTGTAGATCCAGCCGATGCGCATTCCGCACACGCCCAGTACGGAGATGACCATAGGGATGAAGGACGCGCCCAAGCCCCGCAGCGCCCCGGTGGACACATCCATCAGGCCGCAGATAAAATAGGGCAGGCAGATGTAGGCCAGACGGATCATGCCGTAGGAAATAGCTTCCTGGGAATCCGTGATGTAGATGGACAGCAGAGTCGGCCCCAGGGAGTAGGCCAGGAAGCCCATGCCCAGTCCCACAGCGGTGACGCAGCCCAGGCAGATCCACAGCGTCCGGTAGACCCGCTGAAACTGCTTCGCGCCGGCGTTCTGGCCGATGAAATTCACCGCTGTCTGATGGAAAGCGTTTAGGGACACATAGACAAAGCCCTCGATGTTGGCCGCCGCCGCGTTGCCGGACATCATAATATCCCCGAAGGAATTCACCGAGGACTGGATGAGCACATTGGAGATGGAGAACAGGGAGCTTTGAATACCGGCAGGCAGGCCGATGCGGATGATTTTTTGCAGCTGGGGTCTGTAGAAGCGCATTTTGCCCAGAATCAGCTTGCAGGCGTCGGTGCGGCGCATCAGCGCAACAGTCACCAGAATGGCGGAAATGGCTTGGGAAATGGTGGTAGCCAGGGCAACACCAGCCACGTTCAGATGCAGTCCCCGGACAAAAAAGACATTGAGCAGCACATTGATAACGCCGGCAAAGGACAGGTAAAGCAAAGGGCTTTTGGTATCTCCCGCCGCCCGCAGAATGGCGGCGCAGAAGTTATAGACCATGGTGAAGGTGATGCCCCCAAAATAGATCTTCATGTATACGGCGGACAGGGGCAGCACAGTGTCCGGGGTTCCCATCATCCGCAGAAAGGTCTCCGAAAAAAGAATGCCGAAAATGGTCAGAATGACGCCGCTGATCAGTGCCGTGGGCATGGCGGTATGTACTGTGCAGTGGACGACCCGATCCTCCTGGCTGCCCAGGCCATGGGCCACGGTGACACCCGCGCCTACGGACAGACCGATGAAGAAATTTACCATTAGATTGGTGATGGCCCCGGTGGCGCCCACCGCCGCTACGGAAACGCTGCCGCAGAACCGGCCGACCACGATTAGGTCAGCGGCGTTGAACAATAGCTGTAACAGGCTGGTGAGAATGATGGGGATGGTGTAAAGGATGATATTTCCAAACAGCGGCCCCTGGAGCATGGTTTTGTTGGTCTGGTTCACAGGATTTCCTCACTTTCTGACGGCGCCAAGAATTTCCAGACATATTATAGTGCTTTTTCCCAAAAGCGCAAGAGGAGATTTTTCTTCCCGGAAAAAGAAAAAACCGGGCGGTACGTAAGTACCGCCCGGGACGATGACGAGAAATTAGGCTTTGACTTTCTTCTGCTTTGCGATAGTGGTAACACCCTCCACGGCCAGAACCACAGCCAGGACAATCAGCAGGATGCCGATGATGGCCTGAGCCCAGGGGCCCCAGTCGGCGCCGCCGGCGGCGATGAGGGCAAACTGGTTCTTGGTGTTGATGAGCAGGGAGGCGATGGTGACAACCAGCATGAAGGCCATGGGCAGCAGGAACATCTTGTTGTTCTTGCCCACATTGCCCAGCCAGGTGGCCACAGCCAGCAGGCCCAGAGCGGCCAGCAGCTGGTTGGCGGAGCCGAACAGAGCCCAGATCTTGCCGTAGCCGTTCAGACCCAGCAGGACGCCCAGAACCACGGTAATCAGCGTGGCGACCAGGGGATTGGACAGAACCTTCTTGTAGCCGGTGACATTGTCGGGGGTCTCACCCTTGCTGCTGTCCAGCCAGAACTCCTGGAACATGAACCGGGCCAGACGGGTGGCGGTGTCCAGGGAGGTCAGGCAGAAAGCGGAGTAGGTCAGAACCAGCAGGGTGTACAGAACATCGTAGGTGCCGGGGATGGTGTCGTCGATCATGTGGGCGATGCCGCCGCCAAAGATCGCGGTAGCGCCCTTCAGCACGGAATCGGGGTTGGCCTTGTTCCAGCCGTAGGCGTAAGCCACAGCGCACAGGGTCAGGATGGCCAGGACGCACTCCAGCAGCATGCCGCCGTAGGCGATGGGCTTGGCGTCGGTCTCCTTGTCCAGCTGCTTGGAGGTGGTGCCGGAGGAGACCAGGGAGTGGAAGCCGGAGATAGCGCCGCAGGCGATGGTGGTGAACAGAACGGGGAACAGGTAGGTGGTGCCGGAAGCGCCTTCCACGGACCAGGCAGCCAGCTCCATGTTGCCCATGTCGGGGCGGGCGAAGATAACACCGACAGCGGCCAGGGCCAGCATGGCGTACAGCAGGAAGCTGGACAGGTAGTCACGGGGCTGCAGCAGAATCCACACGGGGGTGATGGAAGCGATGGTGATGTACAGGCCAACGATCCACATCCAGGTGGTGCTGGACAGGTAGATGGGGTGGAAGTTGATGCCGATGGCGATAATCACCGCGATGGCGGCAACGCCGGCCACACTGGAGATACCCATGGGCAGGTTGCGGCGGTAGACCGCATAGCCGAAGATGATGGCGATGACGATGAACAGGATGGAAACCATGGCCACCCGGGCGTTGCTGGTGGAGGCAGCTACATCCACAGCGCCGCTGGCGTCGAAGGTAGCGCCGAAGGTGCCGGCCACGATGGAGGCGAAGGCGGCGACGACCAGGATCAGGGTCAGGTAGGCGAAGGTGATGAACAGGCGCTTGGCACGCTTGCCCATGTTGGCGGAAATGATCTCGCCGATGGACTTGCCGCCGTGGCGGACAGAGGCGAACAGGGCGCCGAAGTCATGGACACCGCCGAAGAAGATGCCGCCGACCAGAATCCACAGGGTGCAGGGCAGCCAGCCGAAGGCAGCCGCGCTGATGGGGCCGGTGATGGGGCCGGCACCGGCAATGGAGGAGAAGTGATGGCCCATCAGAACCGGGGCCTTGGCGGGAACATAGTCAACGCCGTCCTCCATGGTGTGGGCGGGGGTAGCTTCCGTCTGCTCACCGACGCCCCACTTCTTGCACAGGTAGCGGCCATAGAAGATGTAACCGCACAGCAGCACCGCGATGCTGATGATCAGAAGTACAAGACCGTTCATGTTTTTTTGTTTACTCCTTTCGTACTCTCCGGCAAACGGCGCTTACCGTTTGCTTGCTTTTGGAGCGAAATTCCGCTCCAGGTTTTTCCGGGCTTCTTTTCCCGCTGGATTGGAAAAGAAGCGATTGGTGGATGCTTCCATAGCTGCCAGCTGATACTCCGTCCAGCCGTAGAGGGTCAGCCTGTAGTTTTTCCGGAAACGGGTGCGGCAAATCAGCTTTTGCGCTTCCGGGTCGATGGTATTTGCCAGTACCACAAGACCGACGTTGGAAAACATGTGCTCCCGATGGGGGTGCACCAGAGCCAGACCTGCCTGCCTGGTCTGATGGATGTGGGTTTGCAGGTCATCGGAGGTCAGATGGTCGGTTAGGTAGAAGTACACGTATTCGTGCTGTTCCACTGCCGACAGAACGTGCTGTTTGGAAATCAGATAGTTTTCATCGCGCAGATAATAGGTCGCCATGGCGGGATAAACGGTATCCCCCACCGGCACATCCCGGTCAATATCATACACGTGAGAATAGGCGTCCAGCAGCTTATCCAGCTGCGCGGAGAGGGTGATTTCCATAGGCAGTCCTTTCCAACAATACGCTTCTTTTGGGACGGGCGAGATAACGGCGTCATTATACAACGGAAATGTCCGTTTGTGAAGTACAAATGTCTTTGACAATGCAGGTTCGTAACAATCAACAAAATAAATATTCATAAATTGTTCATATTCAGCATTTTACGCAGAAGAAAAAAGCGAGGAGCGCATTAACCATACGCTCCCCGCTGGTGCGGTATCCGATTACTTGCACAATACCATATCCTGGGTAATGTCGGACAGCTGTTTTGCGCCGCACATGGCCATGGTATCGCTCAGCTCCGCGCCGATTTTCTCGATGAAAAGCTTCACGCCTTCCTCCGCGCCGCCGTAGACCGCGGGGACGAAGGGGCGGCAGATGAGCACCGCGTCCGCGCCCATGGCCAGCGCTTTGAACACATCCACGCCGCTGCGGATGCCGCCATCCACCAGCACCTTCACGCCGCTTCCCTTCAGAGCCTGGGCGATGTCGCTCAGAACCTCGGCGGTAGCGGGGCACTGATCCAGAACACGGCCGCCGTGGTTGCTGACCACGATGGCGCTGGCACCGGCCTGCTGAGCCTTCAGCGCGCCCCGGACAGTCATCACACCCTTGACGATGAAGGGAACACTGGCAAGCTCCGCGATATGATGTAGCTCCTCCACGGTTTTGCTGCCAGCGGGGGGATTCATATTCTTGAGGAAGGGCAGGCCCGCCGCGTCAATGTCCATGGCGATGGCGAAGCAACCGGCATCCCGGCAATAGCCCATTTTTTCCTGAACGGTTTCCAGATTCCAGGGCTTGACGGTGGGGATGCCCATGCCGCCCGCCGCGGCGATGGCCTGGCAGGCCACCTGCATCACCCGGGGATCCATGCCGTCGCCGGTAAAGGCGGCGATGCCGTTTTCGGCGCAGGCCTTCACCAGAATGTTGTTGTAGGCCATGTCGTCATACTTGTCGCTGTAATGCATGGTGACGGCGCCCACCGGGCCGGCGAAGAAGGGATAGCGGAAATGCTTGCCAAACAGCTCCAGAGTGGTGTCGGGGCTGCCGCCGGGGCAGATGGTGTCCATGTTCACACGGATGTCTTGCCACTTTTCGAAGTTGCGGATGGCGGTATCGCCGATGCCCTTGGCGCCGGGGCCGGGGATGTGGTTGCCGCAGGCCTTGCCGTTGCAGACAGGGCAGGCCTTGCAGTTGGGGCTTAAGCATTCTCTGGCGCTGGCCAGAACTTCCGGATAGGTCATATATAGATTCCTCCTATGGTAAAAAATGGGGAAACAGGGCTTTCGGCCATTATAGCATAAAAGCTCGCCGCTGTCACCCCAAAAAACACCGGGAAAAGAAGCCCGATTCTGCTTGCAAGGGAGAATCGGGTATGCTATACTGAAAAATGTATGGGAAAAGAAGGCGTTTTTGCCATTTTTTATTTTTTCTTGCATAAATGTGCGAAATCTGGCTGGTTTCCACGCTGCCATCGAAGGGAGAATAAACATGGTTTCTGATCCGCAGAGGGATCCGGCTCTGGCGCAGGTGCTGGACCAATTCGAATTTCCCGCCACATTGCTGGGCGCGGTACGTTATGGCCAGGGTCATATCAATGATACCTTCTGCGTCCTGTGCCAGCCCCGGGAGGGCGACTGTATCCGCTTTATCTTGCAGGGCCTCAGCAGCACGGCGTTTCCCCACCCCGAGGAACTGATGGAAAACTTTGTGGGCATTACCGGTTATCTGCGCCGGAAAATCCAGGAAAACGGCGGCGACCCGGCCCGGGAGACCCTCCGCCACCGGAAAACCCGGGACGGCAGGGATTTCTACCGGGATTCCCGGGGGAAGGTCTGGCGGGTGATGGATTTTATCGAAAATACCGATTGCTATCAGTCCGCCACACCGGCGCTGTTTGAGGCCTCCGCCCGGGCGTTTGGCCGGTTTCAGTATCTGCTCCGGGACTATCCCGCCCAGACCCTCCACGAAACCATTGCCAGATTCCATGATACGGAGGATCGGTTCCAGAAGTTTGTCGCCGCGCTGGAGGCGGACAGAATGGGGCGGGCGGGAGAGATTCCAGGGGAAATCCAGTTCGTGCTGGACAGAAAGGCGGACTGCTCTGTGGCACTGGACGCGCTGCGCAGTGGGAAACTCCCCCTGCGGGTCACCCATAATGACACCAAGCTGAATAACATTCTGATTGACCGGGATTCCCGGGAGGGTATCTGCGTCATCGACCTGGATACCACCATGCCGGGTCTTAGCATCAACGATTTCGGTGATTCCATCCGGTTCGGTGCCAACCACGCCCGGGAGGATGAGCGGGACTTAAGCAAGGTCAATTTCGATATTGGCCTGTATGAGGTTTACACCAGAGGGTTTCTGGAGGGGGCAAGGGGCACGCTGACTGCCGCTGAGCTGGAATACCTACCCTGGGGCGCCCGGCTGATGACGCTGGAATGTGGAATCCGTTTTTTGACGGATTATTTGGAGGGGGATTCCTATTTCCACATTCAGTACCCGGATCAGAACCTGTGCCGCGCCCGGACTCAGTTCAAGCTGGTGTCCGACATGGAAAAACAGTTCGCGGATATGGCCGCGGTGGTTGCCAGGTACGTGAAATAAGTGGGGCAGGGTCATTGACATCTGTTTTTTTCAGGCTTATAATGAAAGAAACCAATCTATAAGGAGGAAGATTCCCATGAACATCCTGGTAACCGGCGGCGCGGGATATATCGGCTCCCATACCTGTGTGGAGCTGCTCAATTCCGGCTATGGTGTCATTGTCATTGATAATCTGTGTAATTCCAACCCCAAGAGTCTGGAGCGGGTGGCGGTTCTCACCGGCAAGAAGCCCAAGTTCTATGAGGGCGACGTCCGGGATGAGGCGCTGCTGCGGAAGATTTTCGCGGAAAACGAGATTTCCGCCGTCATCCACTTCGCCGGACTGAAGGCTGTGGGAGAATCCGTTGCCCAGCCCTGGCGCTATTATGACAACAACTTGAATTCCACCCTGGTGCTGACCAAGGTCATGGGGGACGTGGGCTGCAAGAAGATCATCTTCTCCTCCTCCGCCACGGTTTACTCCGGGGACAACGAGATGCCCCTGCGGGAAACCAGCCGTACCGGCAACTGCACCAACCCCTATGGCTGGACGAAATATATGACCGAGCAGATCCTCTCCGGCATGAGCTTTGCCGATCCGGAGTGGAGCGTGGTGCTGCTGCGCTACTTCAACCCCATCGGCGCCCACGAATCCGGCATGATCGGGGAAGACCCCCGGGGCATCCCGAATAACTTGATGCCGTACATCACCCAGGTGGCCGTGGGACGCCGGGATCATTTGAACGTCTTCGGCAACGACTACGATACCCCCGACGGCACCGGCGTCCGGGACTATATCCACGTGGTGGATCTGGCCAAGGGTCATGTGGCGGCGGTGAAATACGCGGCGGAGAACTTAGGCTGCGAGGTGTTCAATCTGGGTACCGGCGTGGGCTACAGCGTGCTGGATATGGTGAAGACCTTCGAGAAGGCCAATGGCGTGAAGGTGCCCTATGAGATCGTGGCCCGCCGCCCCGGTGATCTGCCCACCTGCTACGCGGATCCCGCCAAGAGCGCGGCGGTTCTGGGCTGGAAGGCCGAGAAGAATCTGGAGGACATGTGCCGGGATTCCTGGCGCTGGCAGAGCCAGAACCCGATGGGTTACGGGGAGTAATCCTTTTCCCTTTCGACAAACGAACTTGCCCTGTGGGATTTTCCCACAGGGCAAGTGTCATTTTTGGGGAGTCGCGGTTACGAATCGGACTGCATATCGTACACATAGGATGTGGTGGCGGCGGTGAGCTGCAGGCCGTCCAGAGTCGCGCTGACCGCAAAGAGCCACATGCCTGTGTTGTCCAGGGAGAAGACCACAGAAACGCCGCCCTTCCAGATATCATCCATGAGAAAAACCTCCGGTGCCTGGGAGTCGGTTCCTTCTATCCGCCAGAGGGTCGTCTGGGGATCTGTCAGAAGATCAGCAAACTCCTTTACTTGCGTAAAGTGGCCATCCGTTTCCTGACGCCAGACGCAGGGAAAGACATTGCGCATATTGGTTTCCTGGCCTGCCAGGCCAAAGCTGTCGGACGGGGTGTTCCGGTGTCCTGCCGGAACATTGGCATGGAGCGTGCCAAAGATGTACTGCTCCGTGGCCCCGTCTCCATCCAGATCGTAGGAGAAGGGCGTGGTGAAGCCCCTCGCGCTGCCCGACCAGGGGGTTTCCGGTACCTCCACAGGCTGAAGCCTGTAGGTGCCCAGGACAGAGAATTCTGACTCCTCCGTTGGCGGGAGGGTTTCCGGCTCACTGACGGCGTCTGCCGCAGCGTCCGTGGGGATATCCGGAGCGGGGGCTTGTTTCCCTGGCTGTATCAAAGTCAGAAGCAGCAGCATCGCCGCGGCGCCCGCTGCCGCGCCAAGGAGCAACGGCTTGCTGCTTTTAACCTCCATGGCCCGGTGAACCGCTTTTTGCAGATCGTCCACCGAGGCGTAGCGCTTGTCCACGTTAACTTCAATGCAGCGCTCGATCACCGGGCGGAACCGGCCCACAACCAGACGCTTGGAAGGGTGCTGGCGCGTCAGCATTTCGTTGAGCAGAATGCCAAGCGCGTAGATGTCGGCGCGGGCGTCGGTCTGGGAGAAGCCGTACTGCTCCGGCGCGGCGTAGCCGGTGGTGCCCATGATTTGGGTGTCCGTGCTGTGCTCCGGCTTTACCATCCGGGAAACGTCAAAGTCGATGAGCACGGCCATACTGCCCCGCAGGAGAATGTTTTCCGGCTTGATATCCCGGTGTACCACACCGGCCTTGTGCAGCAGGGAAAGGGCGTCGCAGAGCTGGCACAGGATTTCCCCGGCGGTTTGCTCCGGCAGGGGCTTATCCTCCAGCAGGAAGGCCAGCGTGTCGCCCTGGACATATTCCTCCAGGACACAGACCTGGCCATCGTTTTCCTTCACGGCATAAATCTCGGGGAGATGGGGGCTGTGCAGCTGCTCCAGAATCCGGTATACCTCCGCGCTGCCGGTAAATTCCCGGTAGATGCACTGCCGGATGATTTGCGTGTTCCGAGCCAGATACACGCTGTTGTGGGAATTGGATTTTAGTTCCTTTTCAATAACAAGGGTTCCAAAGGAAGTCTCTATGGGACTGGTCAAAAATTTTCTCTCCTCTACTATGCAGTCTGCCGGTTGCTTTTCTGCTGCGATTGCCATATAATGGGAAAAGAAACCACGATGTAAAGGCCGGTATCACCATGATTCAGAAAAACACCAACGAACTGCAAAATGAATTAACCGCCACACCAAACCTAAATCGCTTTTTGTCTGAGAACCGGGAGCAGTTTGTGTCGGCCAGCTTTGTGGATATGCTTTGGGAAATGTTTCAGAAGTCTGGATTGTCCAAAGCCGCTTTGGCCAAAAACGCCGGTACCAGTGATGTCTATCTGTACCAGATCTTCTCTGGCCAGCGGATGCCATCCCGGGATCGGATGCTGTGCCTGTGCTTTGGGATGAACGCCGACCTAAATCAGACCCAGGAGATGCTGAAGTGCAGCGGCTTTGCGCAGCTCTATCCCAAAAACCGCCGGGACGCGGTGATTCTCTACGCGATCGCCCATGGCCTGGACTTGATGGCGACAAATGATCTCCTGTTTGCACAGAACGAGGTTACCTTGTGCTGAAAGAAGAAGAAATGAAAGGGGCGGCTCTCTGAGCCGCCTCTTTCGTTTTGCGTGTTGGATTACACCACCAGGAAGGTGCAGGTCATGGGGGCCAGCTCAATCTTACCGGCGGCGACAGGGGCGCCGGACAGGTCGGGCAGCTCCCAGTTCTCACCCAGAACCAGGTCGCGGCCGTTCAGAGTCATCACGGTGGCACGCTTGTTGCCGTCCTTGCCTGCCAGCACGTAGATCGTGCCGTCATTGGGGATCTCAACAGTGGTGGCCTCGGTCTCGGAGTTGTTGACGATCAGGTAGCACTTCTTGCCGGGCTCGGTCTTGGAGGACTGGCAGTAGACATGAGCGCCCTCCCGGACGGGCTCCTTGGTGTCATAGACGGTGGTGCCCATCAGCTGCTGCCACAGCAGCACGGCGAAGTAGTTGGGCCGGGGATTGAACACCTGGCGCTCCAGGAACGCGTAGTCAGAGGCGGCCAGGGTGTTGTGGAAGATCACGCCCCGGGTCAGCGCGGAGAAGCCGCCCAGCTCGTTCAGAGTCCGCAGCACATCCAGATAGGTGGAGGCCCAGCTGTCACCGCCGCCGCCGGCATCGCCGGATTCGGTGACCCAGATCTCACCGCCGGGGCAATACTTGTCCCGGAAGGGCAGGTAGGCCTTACAGAAGTTGATCGCGGTGCCAAGATACGCTTCTCCATTGGCTTCACTGGGGTCCCAGTGACCGGCGGGCATGACGGAAGCCAGACGGTCGGAGATGCCGTTGTAGTAGTGGTAGGAGAACACATCCACAGGAACCTTGGTGCCTTCCATTAGGTCATCACACTTGGCGCTGTTGCGGGCCAGCTGCTCCACGCCTCCGGCTTCCTTGCTCATCTTACCAAAGCTGACGTTGGCTCCGCCGGTGTCAGAGGGGCCGACATACTGGCACTCGGGGTAGTTTTCTTTCAGCCAGGAGGCGAACAGGTCGGCGTCCCGGCGGTAGTGGGCAGCGGTGTAGCCCTTGGGGAAACCGGTGTCCTCCAGCATGTTGGGCTCGTTGGCGAACTCGGCGGCCTGGATAGGCACACCGTATTCCTTGGAGAACTTAAAGAGCTTCTCCGCCTCGGTGGAGGGCCAGGGCTCCTCCGCAGAGTGCAAGCCGGGGCAGTTGGCCACAGAGACCTTCAGCTTCAGACCGCAGTCCCGGACAAAGTCCAGCACGCCGATCCACTGCTGCTTGGTCAGCACGTTCAGGTAGCCCTCGGGCACGGTGCCGTCGGCATACTCGCCGTCGAAATCGTAGTAGGTCTTGGTAGCCCAGGTGCCGGAGACTCGCATCCAGGCGGTGCCCAGATCCTTGGTCAGCTTGCGCAGCTTGGGGTTGTACAGGTCGATGGGAGGATAGACCTGCATTAGGTCCTTGTACATGGCGGCGATGCCGTCCTTGCTGGGCTCGACGTAGAACGGCTCCGTGCCGGCAATCTGGCCGGGGGTGTAGGCCTTCCAGAAGGTGCCGCCGGTGACTTCCGCGAACTCCACGTTGTAGCTCATGAGCAGGGGATTCTGCTCGTGCAGGGCGGTCAGTTCGCTGGGGGTGAGTTTGACAAATTCAGCCATAGATAATCTCCTTTGTGTAGCGCAGCTTTTGGCGCGCATCAGTATACATCCATATTATAATCAAGAATCCCTCCCGGCGCAAGTGGGAAAGCGGGTTTTCCCGACGCGCCGCCGGAGAAAAATACCACTCGATTTTGGTCAGATTGCCTTGTGGACGGAAAGCCCAAAGCCGTCCCCCAACGGATGCACCGGCAGAACAAAGCGGGAGAAGCCAGGCAGCTTCTCCCACAATTTTGTCCATTTTAACCCATGTCAACCAGACCAAGACGGATTTTGTCGTAGGAAACCGCCATAGGATAGCGCTCCAGCAGCGAGCTGATCATATTGTTCGTCTGCTCGCTGACCCAGTCGCTTTCGGCGTAGTATTTCCACTGGGGATAGCTCTTGACGAAATACATCACATGGTAGCCATATTCGGTTTTGACCAGACCATAATCTCCGGGCTGACGGCTGGCGTCGAAGCACCAGTCGTTGAAGGCCGTCACCATCTGTCCCGGGTAGACCTGCTCATACAAGCCTCCGGTAGACTGGGAACCGGGATCCTCGGTCTTTTCCGCGGCCAGGGCGGCGAAGCTGTCCTCGGTTTTTGCCCCTGCCAGCCATTCGTCCAGCACTGCCTGGGCCTTCAGGCGGCAGGCCTCCCACTCCTCGTCGGTGTAGGTGGTGGTGCCGTCCTCGCCGGTGGTGCCGCCCTCTACCATCAGCAGAATGTGGCGCACGTCCACGAAGGTGTCATCCTTGGAAACACCGCTGTTGGCGTAATCCGCCTCATGAGCCGCGTAGAAATCCTCCAAATCCTTCTCGGTGGGCACCAGTTTGGCGACCTGTGCCTCATGGTAGGGATAGCCGGTATGGTACAGCTCCTGGAAGTGCCGGTAATCGTCCTTGTCAGCGCCGGGGCCAAAATTGCTTAGCAGCAGTTCCTCCACGCTGATCTCATAGGCATCGGCGATTTCCGCCAGCGTATCGTCCAGCTTGTCCAGGTATTCCCGGCTTTCCGCGTCCATCGCCGTACCGGTGGCCTCCGCCTCGGCGGACATGGCCTGCATCTGCTGCCAGTTGTTCAGCGCACACTGGAGGAAATACTGCTGCCAGGTCTGACCCTCGGCCTGGGGACAAACCTGGGTGTCCAGAGGCTGGGTGTAGTCCAGGCCGAAATAGGAGGCATAGGCGCCGTAGTTGCTCAGAAAGCCCTGAACCTCCATCCAATAGTACACTTGGAGCTGGCTGTTGGTTAGGGTGTACTCGCCCATGGTGGCGACCACCGTATCCCGATCCGCCAGCACCGCTTCTTCCTCGGCGGTGTAGCTGCCTTTGCAGGTCACGTCATCGGGGTTGCCGTCAGCGGGAATGGTGGCGGGCACGGTTTCCTCCGTCACGGCGGCCGCGGTGCCGGCGGTTTCTTCGGCCTGGGGCTGCTTGTCCTTCAGCCCGGTGACCACCAGAGCAATCAGCGCCGCCAGCAGCACCACCACAGCGGCTATCGCCAGGGCAATTTTGCCGGGGGTGGCCTTGATACCCTCCTGGATCTCGGTACTGGGGATCTCCTCAGCGGACACCCCATCTTCGGTGGAAACAGACTCCCCGGCAGAAGCAATTTCTTCGGTGGGCATGGTTTCCTCAGTCGAAACAGTTTCTTCAGCGGTTGCAGTTTCTTCCGTGGATCCAGCGGACGCTGCTTCCTCAGCAGTCTGGGTTGCAGTTTCCTCTTCGGCGTTGTCCTTGCCGCAGTGGGGGCAGACGGTGCTGTCCTCTGCCAGCTCTTCCTGGCAGAATTTGCATTTATTCATGGATATCCTCATTTCTCCGTAACAAACGGAACGTATTCTCGGACAGTCTACCACGAATCCGTCGCAAATGCAAGGCGAGACATAGATTGTTTACAAATAACCGGGTGGGATTTTCCTCCATTGTACACTTGCAAATCAAGGGAAAAAATGATATTATTTATAGTTGAGATATTATCCATAAAAGGAGCCGCCTATGAATACCAAAACCACTGTCATTTCCCAAAATGAGCTGGATACCCAGTTTGCCTATTGCGACCGGATCGCCGCCTATTGGCAGCGCCTGGGGCAGACTCCCACCGCCTATGTGGAGACCTACGGCTGCCAGCAGAACGAAGCCGACTCGGAGAAGCTCCGGGGGTATTTGGTACAAAGCGGCTACCGCATGGTCTCAGAAGCCGAGGGCGCGGACGTGGTGATCATGAACACCTGCGCCATTCGGGAGCACGCGGAGCAGCGGGTGTTCGGCAACTTAGGCGCCCTAACCCACACCAAGCGCCGCCATCCCGGGCAGAAAATTTTCCTGTGTGGCTGTATGGCCGGGGAAACCAAGGTCTCCGACCGGATCAAGCACAGCTACCCCCACGTGGACGGGGTGTTCTCCACCCACCACCTGTGGCAGTTCCCGGAAATTCTGTGGAATGTGCTCAGCGGGAAAAAGCGGCAGTTTTTCATTACCGACGAGCCAGGCTCCATTGCCGAGGGCATTCCCCAGGTGCGGGACAGCCAGCTGAAGGCTTGGGTGTCCATTATGTATGGCTGCAACAATTTCTGCACCTACTGCATTGTTCCCTATGTCCGGGGCCGGGAGCGCAGCCGCCAAAGCGCGGACATTCTGGCCGAGTGCCGTCAATTGGTCGAAAATGGTGTCAAGGAGATCACCCTGCTGGGGCAGAACGTCAATTCCTACGGCAAAGATCTGCCCGGGGGCATGGATTTTGCCGACTTGCTGGCAGCCATTGCCCAGATCCCCGGGGATTTTCTCATCCGCTTCATGACCAGCCATCCCCGGGATGCCTCCAAAAAGCTGTTCGACACCATGGCAAAGTACCCAAAAATCGCCAAACAGCTGCACCTGCCCTTCCAGTCCGGCTCCACCCGGGTGCTGAAGGCCATGAACCGCCACTATGACCGGGAAACCTATCTGGAAAAGGTAACCTATGCAAAAAAGGTCATGCCCGACCTGGTGCTGACCTCCGACGTCATCGTGGGCTTCCCCGGGGAGACGGAGGAAGAATTCGAGGAGACCATTTCCCTCATTCAGCCGGTGCATTACGACAGCCTGTTCACCTTCATTTTCTCTCCCCGGCCCGGCACCCCCGCCGCCAAAATGGAGGACAACACCCCCAGGGAGGAGAAAAACCGCCGCTTTGACAAGCTCTGCGCGGTGCAGAACGCCATCTCCGAGGAAATCCACAACAGCTACATCGGCAAGACCCTGCGCTGCCTGGTGGACGGGCGGGACAAGGACATGCTCACTGCCCGCACCGAGGGCGGACGGCTGGTGCGCTTTGCGGGAAGGGATGACTTCATTGGCACCTACCGAAATGTGACCATCACCGGCGCCACCACATGGAGTCTGACCGGCGAGGATACCGTCGCCCGGTTCGTCCGGGAGTCCGGGCTGGACATTGCCGAATACGATGCCTATTCTTACGGCTATCCCGAAGTGGCGGACGAGATTCTTGCCGCCCTGCTCCGGGGGGACAAGCGGGCCACCACCGGTTTAAAGTGCCTGTACGAGCTGGAGAAGGAGCCTCTGCCTCAAGAGGGACAGTATTCCGTGATTTTGGACAGCCGGGGACTGCCCCACTGTATCACGAGGATCACCAAAATAGAGATCACCAAATTCCGGGATATTTCCGAGAAATACGCCTTCATCGAGGGCGAAGGGGACAAGTCTCTGGCCTATTGGCGCGACGCGCACCGGGAGGTGTTCACCCGGGAATGCCGGGAGGATTTCCAGATGGATTTCTCCGAGGACATGGAGTGCGTCTGCGAATATTTTGAGGTCGTGTATCAAGATTAACAGAAAAGGAATCGGAATTATGGCAAAGCCTGCAACGGAACTGACCCCCATGCAGCGGCAGTATCAGCAGATCAAGGAGCAGAACAAGGACTGCATTTTGTTCTTCCGGCTGGGGGATTTCTATGAAATGTTCAATGAGGACGCCAAGCTGGCCGCCCGGGAGCTGGATCTGACCTTGACCAGCCGGGATCGGAGCAAGCCCAAGGAGGAACAGACCCCCATGTGCGGCGTGCCCTACCACAGCGTGGATTCCTATATTGCCCGGCTGGTGCAGAAGGGCTACAAGGTGGCCATCTGCGAGCAGATGGAGGATCCCGCCCTGGCCAAGGGCCTGGTAGAGCGGGACATCACCCGGATCATTACCCCCGGCACCGTCACGGAAAGCTGCATGTTGGACGAGAACAAAAATAATTACATGGGCTGCCTTTACGGAGAAGGCGGCCGGTTTGGCCTGGCCTTCTGCGATGTGTCCACCGGCGCGTTTTTTGCCACTGTCTGCGCTGATCCCCAGAACGTGGCCTCAGAGCTGGGACGGTTTTCTCCCAGCGAGGTACTGCGCTACGGCCAGGGCGTGGACGGTGATGTCATCGAGGACGCCATTTTCCGCCGCTTAAACTGCTGCGTGGACGAGGGAAAGCCAGAGCAGTTCCGCTTGGAAAACGCGGAAGAATTGCTGGAACGCCACTTCGGCGCCAGCCTGGCCCAGATGGGCCTGG
This sequence comes from uncultured Oscillospiraceae bacterium, assembly GCA_964471315.1. GTDB lineage: Bacteria > Bacillota > Clostridia > Oscillospirales > Oscillospiraceae > Faecousia. Next base: position 15,500 of record CAYYGF010000019.1, read on the forward strand.
GCGGGATGAGCGCCGCGGTGATCGCCAGCGGCGCACTGCTGCAAACCCTGTTGACCCTGCAAAAAAATGACCTAAGCCACATCCGGCAGCTGCAATATTACACCACCGGCCGCTTTATGGAGTTGGATCTGGATGCCCGGCGGAACCTGGAGCTCACCGAGACCATGCGCTCCAAGGAGAAAAAAGGGACGCTTCTGTGGGTTCTGGATAGAACCCACACCGCCATGGGCGGGCGGATGCTCCGCTCCTGGCTGGAAAAGCCCCTGCTGGATCCGGCGGAGATCACCCGCCGCCACAGCGCCGTAGAGGAGCTGGTGGACAGCGTCATGGTTCGGGGCGAGCTGGAAGAAGCCCTGCGGGACGTGTCCGACCTGGAACGAGTGCAGACCCGGATCGTCACCGGTACCGTCAACTGCCGGGATCTGCTGGGCCTGGCCCGGGGATTGCGGGCGCTGCCGGAGGTGAAGCGCCAGCTGCAAAAATGCGAGTCCCCCCTGCTGCGCAAATTGGAGCAGGCCATCGATTCTTTGACCGACTGTGCTGACCGGATCGAGAGTACCATCGTGGACGATCCCCCCCTCACTGTCCGGGAGGGCGGCATCATCCGCAAGGGGGCCAGCGAGGAGGCTGACCGTCTGCGGGACATCATGGAGGGCGGCAGCGGCACCATCGCCGCCATTGAGGCCTCCGAGCGGGAGAAAACCGGCATCCGCACCCTAAAAGTGGGCTTTAACCGGGTGTTTGGCTATTATATTGAAGTCTCCAAGTCCTTTATGGATCAAGTGCCCGATCACTATATCCGCAAGCAGACCCTGGCAAACTGTGAGCGCTACATCACCCAGGAGCTGAAGGAGCTGGAAAACCAGGTACTCACCGCGAAAGACCGGTTGACTGCCCTGGAATACCAGATCTTCACCCAGCTTCGGGAGTATTTGGCCCAGCAGGCCGCCCGGGTGCAGCAGTCCGCCGCCGCTGTGGCCACTGCCGACGCCCTGTGCAGCCTGGCCGCCGTGGCGGTGCAGCGGGGCTACTGCCGCCCGGAGATCACCCTGGGCCGTGAGATCTCCATCACCGACGGCCGTCACCCGGTGGTGGAGGCTATGCTGAAGGATTCTCTGTTCGTCCCCAATGACACCCACATCGGCGGGGAAAACGACACCGTGTGCATCATCACCGGCCCCAACATGGCGGGCAAATCCACCTATATGCGCCAGGTGGCGCTGATTGTGCTAATGGCCCAGATGGGCTCCTTCGTGCCCGCCCGAGCCGCGAAAATCGGCCTGGTGGATCGGGTGTTCACCCGCATCGGTGCCAGCGACGACCTGGCTTCGGGGCAGTCCACCTTCATGGTGGAAATGGCGGAGGTGGCTTCCATCTTAAAATACGCCACCTCCCGCAGCCTGCTGATCCTGGACGAGATCGGCCGGGGCACCTCCACCTACGACGGCATGGCCATCGCCCGGGCGGTGCTGGAATACGCCGCCAACCCCAAGCGCCTAGGGGCGAAAACCCTGTTCGCCACCCACTACCACGAGCTTGCCACCATGGAGGACAAGCTGCCCAACGTGAAAAATTACAACATCGCCGTGAAAAAGCGAGGGGAGCAGATGATCTTCCTACGCAAGATCGTCCCCGGCGCCACGGACGACAGCTACGGCATCGAGGTGGCCAAGCTGGCGGGGATTCCCAACCAGGTCATCAACCGAGCCCGGGAAATTCTGTCTGAGCTGGAGGCCGAAGGCGGTGCTCCCGCCCCTGTGCCTAAACAGAAACCGGAGGACCAGGTGAGTCTGTTGGATCTGACAGGGCAGCGGGTGGTTGCCGCCCTCAGCGCCATCACCGTGGAGACCCTAACCCCCATCGAGGCCATGAACGAACTTTACAAGCTTAAGAAAATGTTGGATTAAACTATGAGAAAAAGCCGCAGTATTTCCAATTCCCTGACCAACCAGGAGACCATCAGCGGTTTTCTGTACCTGGCCTTTCAGCTGATCTTCCTGCCCACCCTGTTGACCTGGGGCAACGGGAAGCTTTCCCACCCTTTGAGCAAGGCGGAGCTGAATTTTGCTTTCTACCTCATCAATTTCATGGCGGTTCTAATGATTTTCCACGGCTTTCTGGGCCGCTCCGCAAACCAGGTGGGGCAGCATCCGGCCTACTTCTGCCAGGCGGTGATTCTGGGCTTCGTGGCCTATTACGCCTGCAACTGGGCCATCACCTGGGTCATCCGGCAATTGGTGCCCAGCTTCTCGAATTACAACGACGAGGCCATCACCGCCATGAGCCAGGGAAGCTTCTTTCTGACGGCAGTAGGTACGGTGATCCTGGTGCCGCCGGTGGAGGAGTGCTTCTACCGGGGACTGATCTTCCGAAACCTCTATGGCCGTTCCCGGTGGGCTGCCTATGCGGTCTCCATTCTGGTATTCGCCCTAATCCATATTGTGGGCTACATTGGCCGCTATTCTCCCCTGGAGCTTCTGATGGCGGTGCTGCAATACCTGCCTGCCGGCCTATGCCTGGCCTGGAGCTACGCCAAGGCGGATACCATTTTTGCTCCCATTCTGATCCACGCCGCCGTCAACTTTATCAGCATTGGCGGACTGAGGTGATGTTATGCCCAAAATTATCCAATTATCCCCCCATATCGCCAATCTGATCGCCGCCGGAGAGGTGGTGGAGCGGCCTGCCAGCGTGGTAAAAGAATTGCTGGAAAACGCGGTGGATGCCGGCGCCTCCAAAGTCACCATCGAGATCCGGGACGGGGGCATGACCTTCCTGCGGGTTACGGACAACGGCTGCGGCATGGCGGCGGAGGATGCCCGGACGGCGTTCCTGCGCCACGCCACCTCCAAGCTCCGCTGTGCTGAGGATCTGGCTGCCATTGGCACCATGGGCTTCCGGGGCGAAGCCCTGGCCGCCATCGCCTCCGTCAGCCGCATCGATCTGATGACCAAGACCCCGGGGAGTCTCGCCGGAACCAGCTTGCATCTGGAAGCGGGACAAATCCTGGAGGAATCCGAGGTGGGCTGCCCCGACGGCACCACCATTCTGGTCAGGGATTTGTTCTACAACCCCCCCGCCCGGATGAAATTTATGAAATCCGACACCATCGAGGGCAGCCGGGTGGCAGCCGCTGTGCAATTGCAGGCCCTGGCCCATCCGGAGGTGGCCTTCCAGTTCCTCCGGGACGGGAAGCAGGTGCTGTCCACCCCGGGAAACGGGGGTTTACAGGCGGCAGTATACTGCGTTTACGGACGGGAGTGCGCCCAGATGGTGAAGGTGGACAGCCGCTGGGAGAATTACTCCCTGACCGGCTACGTCTCCAAGCCCACCGACGCCCGGCCCAGCCGAAGCTTGCAGACCTTCTTTGTCAATGATCGGCCGGTGAAATCCAAGCTTCTGATCTCCGCGCTGGAGGAGGCCTACCGCAACCAGCTCATGGTGGGCAAATTCCCCGCCTGTGTGCTGCACGTGACCCTGCCTCCAGCCGCCGTGGATGTCAACGTCCACCC